>JAZNIA010000117.1:0-2606 GCA_045577195.1 Congzhengia sp. | reverse complement strand
GGCTACCCGAAGGCGTACATTGGTACGTCGAGAGGCGAAGTTTTTTCATAACACAAAGCATTATATTTTTGGGAAATTCGTTGCATGACGAATTTCTACATTTCATTTTAGTTCATTTTTGCGTCCATATCATGCTAAATGGCTTTATATCTGCTTATTTATGCTTTGTGTGGTCTGTACATTTTGCTACAGCTCCTTTGTATTATCTACACTTTGTCTAGCTGTATAAAAAATAAAAAAAACCGAAAAATAATGAAAAGTACTTTACGGAACCAAAAATTACTGTTATAATAAATAGAAAGGAGACTGGGCATTTGCGTGCAGCAGTTCTAAGGCAACGGCGTCTAAAGCCGGATATATGGCTGACAGTGATTGTGTTTTTACTTACTGCAATCGGTCTTTTTGTCATCAGAAGCGCAACAATGGATGCAGGAATTCGAAAACCGGTTGTGCAGTGTTTCGCAGCGGGAATCGGGTTTCTTTTATCGTGGTTTGTTTCTCGCGCGGATTTTGGAATTGTGAAACGTGGCTGGCTGTATTTGTACATTGCAAGCGTTTTTATATTGCTGTTTGTACTTTTATTTGGAAGCGGCAGAGAAGAGACGGGAGCAAACAGCTGGATTCGGTTTGGTGGAATCGGCGTTCAGCCCTCTGAACTTGTAAAAATAGCCTTTGTGGTCATTTTGGCAGAGCGGGTTGATGCGGCAAAATCTGCAGGCGTTTTAAATAAGCCAAAAACGGTGGCAAAATTGTTTGCTTTGTTCTTCGTGCTTTGCGGACTGGTTATTTTGCAAAACGATACGGGTACGGCACTGGTGTTTGCGTTTATATTTTGCGTCACGCTATTTGTTGCGGGTATTTCCCGTAAATATATTTGGGGTACTTTGGTCTTTGCGGTGTTTGCGTCCCCTGTGGTTTGGTTTTTGCTGGCACCCTATCAGCGGGAGAGAATCCTGGTGTTTCTTATGCCCGAACGGGACCCCTTAGGAGCAGGCTACCAGGTGCTTCAGTCAAAGCTTTCGGTTTCCTCCGGCGGTTTTTGGGGAAGAGGCTATATGAAAGGTCCGCAGAACAGACTTTCCATGCTTCCGGAAAAGGAAACGGATTTTATTTTTGGCGTCATTGGTGAGGAACATGGTTTTCTCGGTGCGTTCGTTTTATCAGGCCTTTTGATTGCTCTGGTGTTTCGTTGTTTTCAGATTGCAAAGCATGCGCCTGACGGTGCGGGACGATACCGCTGCGCAGCCATTGGTGCCATGTTTTTATTTCATGTTGCAGAAAATATTTGTATGTGTTTGGGACTTTTACCCGTCACGGGAATTCCCCTCCCGTTTTTGAGCTACGGCGGCTCGGCGATGGTCACCTGCTTTTTGGCGGTAGGCGTGGTTCAGAATGCGCATATAGAATCAAAAAAGTTATGCTTTTATTCAAAGGGCGGTACTGAGTAAGCACCACATAGAAAGGACGAAATTTTATGGCAAACATTCAAATTATAACAGATGCAGGGGCAGATCTGACAAGGGAAGAACAGGAGCAGTACGGAATTGATGTGCTCCCGATCAAGGTTATTGCAGACGGAAAAGAATATTTATCGGGAAAAGATATGTTTTCCGATGAGATTTATGCAATACTGGATTCATGCAAGGAAATTCCGAAAACGTCTCAGCCTACAACGGCAGAAATTTATGACCTTTATTTAAAGCATATTAAGGACGGAAAACAGATTTTGGTGGTTGCGCTGTCCTCAGAGGCAAGCGGAACCTTTAACAACATGAATCTGGCAAAAAGCATGATTTTAGAAGAGTATCCCGATGCAGTCATTGAGCTGATTGATAGTCACCGTTATGCATATATTTACGGCTTAGCTGCAATTGAGGCATCCAAAATGGCAGAAAGCGGTCTTGAGATTTCTGAGATTAAGGAAAAAACCATTGCGTTTATGGAAAGATTTGACGTTGCCGTTATTCCCAATTCTTTAACTTACTTAGAAAAAGGCGGAAGAATCAACAAAGCGTCCTTGATTTTCGGGAATATGTTAGACATCGTACCCGTACTTTCGATTCGTAACGGGTTAATGGAAGCAATCGGCAAGGTGCGCGGCAGAAAGAAACTGGCAAAAAAACTGGCAGGTTATATCAAAGACCATGCGCCCGACCAGAGCGGAAAAACCATGCTGGTGTTAAACGGCAGAATGGAAGAGGAAACGCTAGAGCTGATTGGATACCTGCAGGAAATGTATCCGGGCGTAACGATAAAACGCGCTAAGGTTGGAGCGACGATTGCGACCCATATTGGACCTGTATTTGCAGCGTTTTTTGAAAAATAAATTATTATATCATATGAGACATAAAAAAAGGAGCTGTAGCAAAATGATTATATCATTTTGCTACAGCTCCTTTGGGTTGGACGGAAAATAGTGCAGAATGGAAAAACTGAGCAAAAGCAAGGTAAAACCTTGCTTTTGGCTACCCGAAGGCGTACATTGGTACGTCGAGAGGCGAAGTTTTTTCATAACACAAAGCATTCTATTTTTGGGAAATTCGTTGCATGACGAATTTCTACATTTCATTTTAGTTCATTTTTGCGTTCATATCATGCTAAATGGC
>JAZNIA010000116.1:0-5952 GCA_045577195.1 Congzhengia sp. | reverse complement strand
ATTCTTTTTGCATTTAATGCATAACATACTATCATCTCGCTTTATTTTATACTATGAATCCAAATTTTATCTTTTATAGTATAGCATATTCCTTTCAAATAAAAAAGAGGTATTTCAAAAAATTCACAACTTTGAAATATTTACATCTATATTGAATACTTCATCAAAAATCAGGCAATACTGACGTTACAATTCAAAAAAAGGCAGGGATATGAAACGTGACGAACAAAGTGGAAATTTGCGGTGTAAATACGGCAACATTGCCTGTTTTATCAAATAAAGAAAAAGAAGAATTGCTCATAAAAATCAAGCAGGGAGATTTAGAGGCAAGAGAAAAATTTATCGGCGGAAATCTAAGGCTGGTTTTAAGCGTGATCAAACGGTTTAATAACCGTGGTGAAAACCCTGACGACTTATTTCAAATCGGATGCATCGGACTGATGAAAGCCGTGGATAATTTTGATACCTCTCATAACGTAAAATTCTCCACATATGCCGTACCGATGATTATCGGCGAATTACGCAGATACCTACGTGATAATACGCCAATTCGTGTAAGTCGTTCTCTTCGCGACATTGCGTACAAAACCTTAAAGGCCAAAGAGGAATTTATTAATCTGCATTCAAAAGAGCCCACCGTAGAAGAGTTGGCGCAGATTATTGAGATTCCAAAGGAGGATATTGTGTTTGCTCTCGAGGCAATTCAAGACCCTGTTTCGCTATTTGAGCCAGCTTACAACGACGGAACAGACACACTTTTTGTAATGGATCAGGTAAAAGATGATAAAAATTCCGATGAGATGTGGCTAGAAGAAATCGCTCTAAAAGAAGCAATGACCCATCTTTCAGACAGAGAAAAGCACATCGTGAATCTTCGATTCTTCTCTGGAAGAACGCAGATGGAGGTTGCCAAAGAAATCGGCATCTCCCAAGCGCAGGTTTCCCGTCTTGAAAAAGGGGCATTGGAACGCATGAAAAAATATATTTAGATATTTACAGCGAAGTGATTTGCACGTTTTAGGAGTGTTGCTGTAGAAATGGGCGAAACAAACACACGACTTTCGTTGTTGATTTCCGCCAAAATAAAGGATTTCGGTAAATCGTCTGAAACATTCACAACAAAACCTTCATCCTCTGCAACGTGCAAAAATTCTCTTGTAATTTTGGAAATACTCGTATTGTCTAGGTCAAAGATAGCAATGATGTCTTTTTGAGCAATTACCGTATCGCCGCCAAGATGCAAAAACATATCTGTTTCGCTCCTTTAAATGATTTTTCCGTTTTCTATGTGAATTCTCCTGGTTTGCTCACTTTCGGGCAGTTCCTCTGCATCCGTACAGGTGATGATAACCTGCTTATCACGGATCTTTCCAGCAAGATAGGCGCGTCTTTTCGCGTCAAGTTCTGACATGATATCGTCCAGCAGCAAAACAGGATACTCACCCGTTTCCTCAAAAATCAAATCTGCCTGAGCAAGTTTAAGCGCTAAAACAGCACTGCGGTGTTGTCCTTGTGAGCCGTATGTTTTTATATCGCGTCCATTTGTGTGGATATCTAAATCGTCTCTGTGCGGTCCGTAGAGCGTAAATCCCTGCTCTAACTCTTTATCCAGAGAATCGTTTAATTTCTTTAAAAACTGTTCCTTGGTCTCAAAGGCAGGTTTATAGCAAATGTCAAACTCTTCGCCCGATATTTCAAAATGAATCTTCTTTGAAAAGTCGCGTAATTTTTCCGTAAATTGTTTGCGATACTCGATAACACTCATGCCGTAATCCGCCAACTTTTCATTCCAGACAACCATTGTTTCGGCAAGTGATTCATCCTTTGTGTATCGCAATTTTTTAATCAGATTATTTCTTTGATCTAAAATCTTATTGTATCTTCTTAAGATCTGGTAATACTTTGGTCGCATCTGACTTACAGCAATATCTAAAAAACGTCTTCTTGCATTGGGTGAACCCTTCGTCAGATTTAACTCATCCGGCGAAAACAAAACAACAGTAAACCGACCAATCAACTCACCCATTTTAGAAATGGGAACACCGTTAATCTTGATCTGTTTTTTTTTGTCTCTGCGCACAACAAATTCTATCTTGTTTTCACGAACACAATCCTCAAACAAAACACAGACGCGCGTAAAATCACGGTCAAAAGAAATCAATTCTCTATCCTGCTGTGTCCGAAAAGACTTTCCAATGGAAAACAGATATACTGCTTCTAATGCATTTGTCTTTCCCTGTGCATTGTTTCCGTATATAATGTTGGTTCCGCGAGAAAAGATAAAATGCTCCTTTTCATAATTGCGAAAGCCATCAAGTCTCAATTCCTTTACGTACATAAGTCTTACTCCACGCAGATTTCTTCATTAAATTCCTCAGGAATGGTCACGCGAACACAGTCGCCCGGGTAAACTTTTTTACCCCGCATCAGACACACGTCTCCGTTATAGGAAACAAATCCTTCTGCAATGAGTTCTTTTGCAAAGCTTCCGCTATCGGCAACCCCCGAATACTTTAACAACTGGTCCAGTTTGATAAATTCCGTTGAAATTTTAATCTCCATATCCTACTCCCTGTTCTCAAGGTTTTTGATTAATTCGTCTATAATTTTTCTCGTATCTTCATTTTTTTCCATACTAGATTTAATGTTATTGATGCCGTTTAAAATGGTTGCATGGTTTCTTCCGCCCAGTTCCTGACCGATTTTTGGCAAGCTCAGATTCGTGAACTCGCGAATTAAGTACATGGCAATGTGGCGCGCATAGGCAATTTCCTGTGTACGTTTTGAGGAGAGAATTTCGTCCGACGTTACGTTAAAATAGTTTGCCACAACAGAAAGGATATATTCCGTGTTTACATGCGGGTCATCAGACTTATTTAGAAATTCCTTGATGGCTTCGTCAGCAAGCTCCATCGTAATAGGCTTACCCATCAATACGTTATATGCCATCAAGCGTTTTAATACACCCTCTAAATTTCTGATATTAGACTTTAGGTGCTCTGCGATGTAAAACAGAATATCGTCTGACACTACAAAATTTTCTTCACTTGCCTTTTTCTTCAAAATTGCAATTCTGGTTTCTAAATCCGGACGCTTGATGTCAACAATCAATCCCCATTCAAACCGGTTTCTCATTCTCTCCTCCAGCTCCTTGATTTCCTTTGGAGGACGGTCAGAGGTGATAATGATTTGCTTATTCGACTCATGCAGAGCGTTGAACGTATGGAAAAATTCAACCTGTGTCTGGTCCTTGTTTGCAATAAACTGAATATCGTCAATGATTAAAACATCGCAGGTGCGATATTTATTCCGAAATTCGATGGTGCTGTTTTCGCTGATAATTGTACTGATAAATTCATTCATGAATTTTTCGCTGGTAACATACAAAATGTTTGCATCGGGACGGTTTTCTTTAATTTTGTTGCCAATCGCATGTACCAAATGGGTTTTACCCAGTCCTGGTCCGCCATAGACAAAAAGCGGATTAAACGCATCGGCCGGACGTTCGGAGACAGACTTTGCCGCCGCATGAGCAAATTTATTCGACTCACCTACCACAAAAGATGAAAAGGTATATTTGGGGTTTAACGTTACCGCATCATCGCTTCTGGAGCCATAGGATACGTTATACTCCAGGCAGGCAGGAACAGGTTCGTTAAAATCCACCAGTTCAATTTTGAGAGGTTCTTCGGATATAACGTTAACCGCGTCCTGAATACTGTCAAAATGCATGGATTTAATAATATCTAAATGCAGTTCTGTCGGCATTTTCAGATACAGTACCCCCTCATGAATCCCCAGAGGATTTAACTGCTCAATCCAATGTTCATAAGATGTTGCACTCATTGCCTCTTTCAAAAGCTTTAATGCGCCGCCCCATACGGAAGATAATTGTGCTTTCATATCACTTGTTACCTCTTTCAACTGTTAATTTTCATGTGTTCCGCCGTCTTTTTTCTGAATTGCGATTTCCGTAATTTCCGAAAAATTGCCGTTTCTGATTTCGTCTGCACGAAACGACGCATCTGCGCCGCACTTGCAACACTGCAAAATAATTTCATCCTCTAACACGTCTATGTCAATCATGGAAGAACCACATTCACAGAAAAGTGCTTTGTTGTCAGACAATTCCTGAATTTTATCAAGTGCTTTTAATATGGTAATACCGTTTTTCCCTGTATGCTCCAGACCACACGCTGAAACAATTCCACGGATATACTCTTCGTTTTCTGATACTGCTGCACGAACCGCATCCTGTTTTCCAATATAAGCAAGTCCGATTAAAATATCGGGACATGCCAAATCAACACAGTTTTGCTTCATCAGGTCATTTAACGAAACAAAAAATTCGTGCCCTTCATCGCAAATAATACATCTTAAACGAACACTATATTCTGTTTTGCTTCGGGGAAAAATATCCAGATGCGTTTTACCACAACCGCAGGAAACGGAAATCCCCCGACCGCCCGAAAGCTCAAACAAAGAGAATGCGCCGAAGGTCATATTTCCGCAGCTGGGACACATATATGCCGCAGTCCTGTCAAAATCGATAACCATAAATATTCCTCACTTATATTATAAGACTATTTTTTATCATACTACAATTTTTTTAAAAAGTCAATGAATTTAAAGGAAAACAGACAAAAAATCCTTGCGCATCACACAAGGATTTTTGTAATATTTTATTTCTTTAATTGCTTTGATTTGCTGATTTTATCATTTCGTATTTATGCTTCGTGGCAATGCCGCCTCTTATGTGTCTGTCTGCCTTGTTTTCTGAAAGAACCTTCGAAACCTCTTTTGCCAACGTCTGATTGATTTCCCAAAGACGCTCAGCAACATCCTTATGTACTGATAGATGAACATTGATACTTTTCATCAAGTCCTATATCTGCAAGAAGCCTTAAGTATATGTCAATATGTCCATCTTCCGACACTTCAATTCTGTCTATGACACGCTTTAGCATCTCGTTGGTAATCTCTGCAGTGCTCAGAATATCGCCTATACTCTTGAATGTATCAGTAAGTCCGTATTCGAGCTTATCCGCCTGTGTGATGCCGAACCTCACCATCTTGATTTTCTCTTCCAGCTTTTTAATTTCGGCGTTGGTGGACTCGGTCTTTTCTTTTAGGTCTTCCATTGAGATAACCTCATTGTCATACATATCCACATATCTCTGACGGCTCTTTTTGAGTTTCTCTATCTCTTTCGCTATCTCTTTTTCGGTTTTAAGATTTTGGTGCATTGGCTCGTAATTTTTGTTGAAGTCCTTGATTATTTTCTTAATAACCTTTTGCTTGTCCTCAATTAAACCTGTAAGATACTTTTTGATAGACTCAAGCAATTCACCCTCATCTATGACCGTCTTGTTATTGCAGAAATCTGCTCCGTTGATATTTCGTCCGCAACATACCCATGTGTATTTATAACCGCTTTTCACTTTTCGTTTCGCTTGCCTGAAGAAGTGTCCGCAGTCACTGCATTTAAGCAGAGTGCTGAATACATGCTTGCAGTCCTTTCGCTGTCCCTGAGAGAATTTTTGTTTGTTTATCTCCATCTTCTTTTGGGCAAGTTCAAAGGTGTTCATATCTATAATCGCAAGGTCAGGTCGTTCTACTACTTTCCATTCTTCTTCGGGTTTATAGATTCTGTCGCCTGTCAGGAAATCCTTTACTTCTTCCTTGCCATTGATGATAATTCCGCAGTACATTCTGTTGGTGAGGATTCTGCAAATTCCGTTTTGAGTCCACTTGCATCCTCGCTTTGTTTTTATGTTTTCTTCGTTAAGCATTTTTGCGATTTTGCTCGCACCATATTCTTCGTTTATGTACATTTGATATATTCGACGTACTACATTTGCTTCGAATGCATTAATGTTTAGGTTAAAGTAATCGCCGATAGTCTTGTCATAACCGAATATGATGTTTGGCACTCTGCCTTTTTCTGCATTA
>JAZNIA010000115.1:0-4804 GCA_045577195.1 Congzhengia sp. | reverse complement strand
AATATTTTGTGAACAAAATCTGTTTTTCAAAAATAAATTGAAATAAGCATTGATTTTTCCTTAGAAAATGATATAATATAGTATATGACTATGTTTAAATGAAACACGCAGTTTAAAAGTCAACTCACTCGATTCTATGATTCGGAGGTTTGATGAGTTTGGAAAAACTAATGATAAAAGGCGGAAAACGCCTATGCGGTGAAGTAACCATTGCCGGCGCAAAAAATGCAGCCGTTGCAATTATTCCTGCAACAATATTAGTAGAAGGTCCCTGCATCATCGAAAATGTTCCCGCCATCAAAGATGTTGATGTCATTTGCGGCATCTTAAAGGAACTGGGTGCAGATGTTACATATCTGGATAAATACACATTAAGAATTGACTGTACCAATGTGGATAAATACACCGCGCCTTATGAAATGGTACGCAAAATGCGCGCGTCTTACTATCTTTTAGGTGCTCTTTTGGGTCGTATGAAAAAGGCAGACATTGCTATGCCGGGCGGCTGTAATTTTGGTTCCCGTCCCATTGACCAGCATTTAAAGGGCTTTCGCGCACTGGGTGCAACCATTGAAGAGCCAACGGAAAACGGTGCAATCATTGCATCAACCGACGGCTTAATCGGAACAGATGTTTATCTGGACGTGGTAAGCGTTGGCGCAACCATTAACGTAATTCTTGCTGCAACGCTGGCAAAGGGTGTCACAATCATCGAAAACGTGGCAAAAGAGCCGCACATTGTTGATCTGGCAAACTTTTTAAATGCCATGGGTGCAAAAATCCGCGGCGCAGGTACTGACGTAATTAAGGTATACGGTGCAGAAAAGCTGCACGGCGGCGCTTACTCCATTATTCCCGACCAGATTGAGGCAGGTACCTTTATGGTTGCTGCTGCCGCAACCGGCGGTGATATTTTAGTGAAAAACGTGATTCCAAAGCACATGGATTCCGTCAGTGCAAAGCTGATTGAAACCGGCGCGGAGGTCATTGAATTTGATGACAGCATTCGTGTCATCGGCTGTGATACCATTAAACCCGCAAACGTAAAGACTCTTCCTTATCCTGGTTTTCCGACGGATATGCAGCCGCAGATTGTGGCACTACTTGCCGCAGGCAAGGGTACCAGCGTGGTAACTGAGAGTGTTTGGGAATCACGGTTCCAACACGTTGATGAGCTTCGCCGTATGGGGGCAGATGTGACCATCAGCGGAAGAAATGCCATAATCAAAGGTGTGGAAACACTGACAGGAACAACCGTTCGCGCAACAGATTTACGCGGCGGTGCAGGGATGGTAATTGCGGCACTGATGGCAAAAGGCGAAACCAAAATCACCGACATTCAGTATATTGACCGCGGATACGAAATGATGGAGGAAAAGTTTAGAAATCTTGGTGCCGACATCACACGAATCAATGAATAACAACACATTTAAGGAGATGCATAAAAAACATGAAAAGCTCACAGATTATTTTAGCAGGATTTGGCGGACAGGGTATTTTGTTTGCCGGAAAGGTGCTTGCATACACAAGCCTTGAAACAGAGCGTAACGTTACCTGGCTCCCGTCCTACGGACCCGAGATGCGTGGCGGTACCTGTAACTGTAGTATCGTAGTTTCTGACAAAACAGCAGTTGGCTCCCCCGTTATTTCCAATCCTGATGTTTTAATCGCCTTAAACCGTCCTTCTTTAGACAAGTTTGAAGAAACGGTTGCACCCGGCGGATATATTATTTACGATGATTCCTTAATTGACAGAGACGTTACGCGTACGGATGTAAACGTAATTAAAATCCCCGCAACCAAGCTCACAAACGAGCATCACTTAGAAACTCTGGCAAACATGATTATTTTAGGCAGAATGCTCAAAGCAACCGACCTTTTCACAACAGATGAAATCAAAAGCGGTATCGAAAAGAGCGTTCCCGCATCAAAAGCATGGCTGGTTGATAAAAATATTGAGGCTGTAAATATCGGGTATAATTATGAACAATGATTTTTATAGAATAACTGCTTCAAACGGCGTGGTATTTTATAAAAACAAAATGCTGGAACAGGTTGATTTTATCAACCATGCGTTCAGTACGAGATTAGGAGGTGTAAGCAAAAATGCTTACGCCTCTTTAAATCTCGGAAAAAATCCACGCTTTCATAAAGAGGAGATTTTAGAAAACTACCGTTTGTTCTCTAGCGCCATCGACATCCCAGTTGAACACATGGTGCTCTCCGACCAGGTGCATCGCGACCACATTCACATTGCCTCCACCGCCGATTGCGGAAAAGGCATTTTAACAGAATCGGACATTGTTGGAATAGACGGGTTTATTACGTATGAAAAAGGTATTGCCCTGGTAACCTTTTATGCGGATTGTACACCCGTTTTAATTGTTGATCCGATAAAACGCGCCATTGCATCTGTTCATTCCGGCTGGAGAGGTACGCTTTTAAAAATTGTGCAAAAAGCAGTTTTAAAAATGCAAAAAACATACGGCTCTGACCCCAAGGATTTGCTTTGTGCAACAGGTCCTTCCATCAAACAATGCCATTTTGAAGTTGGTATAGAAGTGTACGAAAAGTTTTTCGAAGTGTTTGGAAGTCTTGCAAAGGAATGTACTGAATTTAAAAATGAGAAATGTTATATTGATACCGACCGATTAATCGTTCAGTCCCTGACAGAGATTGGCGTATTACGAGACAATATTTCCGTCTGTCCTGATTGCACATATTGCAGAAAGGATACGCTCTATTCACACCGCGGAGATCAGGGAAATACCGGCAGAATGTGTGCGGTAATTGAGTTAAAGTAGCATGATAAAAAATTTAAGAGGGGGGGTGTGGCAAAAGCCACACCCCCCCTCGTTTTTAGGGTAATTATTTACCTTCTACAATTGCCTTTGTATCGCGGGCAATGGTAAGCTCTTCGTCAGTTGGAATAACGAAAGCACGAACACAAGCACCGTCTGCTGTGATTTCTGTTTCTTTTCCGCGAACCTTGTTCTTTTCAAGGTCTACCTTGATGCCCATAAATTCCTGATCGGCTAAAATATCTGCGCGCATATCGCAGTCATTTTCACCAATACCACCGGCAAATGTGATGACATCAACACCACCCATGATAGAAGCATATCTGCCGATGTAGCTCTTTACACCGCGTGCAAACATATCAAGCGCAAGTTTCGCGCGTTCGTTGCCGCTTTCTGCTGCTGCAGAAAGATCACGGAAGTCACTACCAACACCGGAAATACCTGCAACACCGGACTTTTTGTTTAAAATGGTGTCTACTTCGTCAACGGTCAGGTTTTCGTTCTTGCAAAGGAACGGGATAACAGCCGGGTCAATTGAGCCGGAGCGAGTACCCATTACCAAACCGTCTAACGGCGTAAAGCCCATAGAGGTATCAACAACTTTGCCATTTTTCACAGCTGCGATAGAAGAGCCGTTACCCAAATGGCAGGTAATAATTTTGAGCTCTTCAATCGGTTTTCCGCAAAGCTCTGCTGCTTTATGCGCAACATAGTTGTGTGACGTGCCGTGGAAACCGTATTTTCTGATTTTGTATTTTTCATAGTATTCATAAGGAATACCGTACATGTAGCTTTCTGCAGGCATTGTCTGATGGAACGCCGTGTCAAACACGCCAACGTTCGGTACGCCGGGCATTGCCGCCTCGCAAGCTGCGATACCGGTTAAGTTTGCAGGATTATGAAGCGGTGCTAAAGGGTTGCACGCTTCTACTGCTTTTTTCACGTCCTCGGTTAAAAGCACACTACCGCTGAAGTATTCTCCACCATGCACAACTCTGTGACCAACTGCGGAGATTTCGCTCATATTCTCAATTACACCGTGTTCTTTGTCAGTCATTGCGTCTAACACCATCTGGATTGCAACGCCATGGTTCGGCATTGCATTTTCGATGATAACAGTGTCTTTATCGCCGGGTGTGTGCTTGAGGCGAGAGCCGTCTAATCCAATTCTTTCACAAAGACCGGACGCCAAAACATGTTCGTTATCCATGTCAATCAGCTTATACTTCAAAGAGGAGCTTCCTGCATTGATTACTAAAACTTTCATTGAATTTCAAACCCTTTCTGAATAAAATCAAGTTGTATGTAAATTATTTGTTGTCCTGTGCCTGAGCCTGAACGCAGGTAATTGCGCAAACACCAACAATGTCTTCTGCGGAGCAGCCACGGGAGAGGTCGTTACACGGTTTTGCAATACCCTGTGTGATCGGGCCGTATGCCTCTGCCTTTGCCAGACGCTGTGTCAGCTTGTATGCAATGTTTCCAACGTTTAAGTCGGGGAACACCAATACGTTCGCTTTTCCGGCAACGGGAGAGCCGGGTGCTTTCGACTGACCAATTGCAGGAACGATTGCAGCATCAGCCTGCAGTTCGCCGTCTAAAAGCAGATCGGGACGTTTTTCCTTTGCAAGCTTTGTTGCAAGTTGCATTTTGTCTACCAGCTCGCTTTTCGCGCTGCCATAAGAAGAATAAGAAAGCATTGCAATTGCCGGTTCTGCTTCAATGAGCGCCTTAAAGGATTCTGCAGAAGAAATTGCGATTTCAGAAACTGCTTCTGCATCGGGGTTTTCGTTCAGGCCGCTGTCTGCATAAATAAATGTGCCGTTGTGACCATACTCGCAGTCCGGAACAACCATAACGAAGAATGCACTTACAAGCTTGGTGCCGGGTGCGGTTTTTAAAATCTGGAGGCACGGACGAAGTACATTGGATGTAGAGTTTACCGCACCTGCAACCTGACCGTCAGCCAAGCCCAGTTTTACCATCATAACACCGAAATAAAG
>JAZNIA010000114.1:0-6298 GCA_045577195.1 Congzhengia sp. | reverse complement strand
GGTCTTGTTCAGCGCATGACCCATGTGCATATCGCCGTTTGCATAGGGAGGACCGTCATGTAAAATAAAGAGGGGTTTTCCCTCGTTATGTTCCATCAGTTTTTCATACATACCCTCTTTTTCCCATTTTGCCAGCGTCTCAGGTTCTCTCTGAGGGAGACCCGCACGCATGGGAAATTCCGTTTGCGGCAAGTTCAGTGTTTTGCCGTAATCCTCTGCCATAATATCTCTCCTAACCGGTTTTATTGTTGTTTTTATGTCAGTTCTGCGTTTCGTTCTCGTATTTTACGATTTCAACGCGTTTTGTTTCTTCTTTTTCATCAGGCAGTTCGTCCAGCATCTGCATATGAGAGTTTAAAACTGCCTTAAGTTTTGCACGGAGCATGCTCGAACGTCCCTCGATTTCTGCACACACGCGGCGCTTTTCCTGCACCTGCGCTTCTGCTGCGTTTAATATCTCCTGCGCACGAATTTTTGCGTCTTTTATAATGTTATCCGCCTGCTCATGCGCGTTTCGGATAATTTCTTCGCTGGTTCTCTGTGCCGATATGATGGCACTGCGCATGGTTTCCTCCATGCCCTTATAGTTTTCCACGGCATCGTTTAAAATGGCGTTTTTATCTTTCATGCTTGCATTTTCACGATAGAGCTTGCTGTAGTCCTTCACCAATTCTTCTAAAAACGCTTCCACTTCATCAATGTCGTATCCGCGAAATCCTTTTTTAAATTCTCTGTTTTCAATATCAACAGGTGTAATCATAACGGCGAAAACCCTTTCTGCCCGCAAAAATCATATATGCCGGCTTCCGACCGCGGGCGTTCGGAACCAAAAAAACAGTTTGCGCACGCGCGCAATTGTTTAGATATACTTTTTGAGTTCTATGGCAATGCGTCCTTTTTTCGTCTCGCCCGAAATGCGTTCTAAAATAAATCTTCCATGTTTGCGCACAGAGAGCACATCCCCCTCGGAAACCTTTTTGGAAGAGTCGGTCACCACGCAAAAGTTCAGGCTCACGCATTCGCCTAAGATAAGCGATTGCGCCTCAGAACGAGAAACGTGCGCCGCAGCCCCGACCAGCGCATCAAGCCGCAGAGACGCAATGACACTGCGTGTAAGAGAAAACGGGTGCCGCAAAGAAACGCTTATATCCTCCGGACAAAGCGAAACTGCCACCTTATTTCTTCCCACCGTTTTAATTTCCGACAGCACATAATCACAAAGAGAGCTGTCACACATCAAAACGGCGTTATCTCCATCTATATAAATATCGCCTATCATTTCCCGCTTGATTCCCAAGCCAAGCACTGCTCCTAAAATGTCGCGATGAGTTAGCCCCAATACGTTTGACAGCAGAATCGGTGTAATGGGAAAAAGGGAAACATCAGGTTCTAAATAGTCCGGAAAAAAGCCAATCATCACCCGCTCCGCGTCTTCTGCTCCACCGTAGCACAGCGTTGAGACAAAGGGGGACGGATGAAACTGCGAACGAAATACAGCCACCTCGTGCGGAGTCACAAAACGAGAAAAACGAACACTCTTGTACCGAAGTACAGATTGTTCGAAATCCTCGCACCGCGACAACCACGCACGGTCAGCCAATATCACATTATGTTTCACGTTAGTTTACAAACGGAAAACCTTTGATGTCATCCTGATAGTTTCCTGTAACCTCAACGTTATGGGGTGTAATCAGGAAAATTCTGTTGGAAACATTCTGGATTCTGCCGGCAACGCCATATACTGCACCGGAAAGGAAGTCAACCACTCTACGGGTTGTTTCGTTATCCAGCTTTTCTAAGTTTGCAACCACGGGTTTTTTCGCCTTTAAGTGGTCTGCAGCATCCTTTGCATCGTCAAAATTCTGGAACTGAATCACAACCACTTTAGAAGGGCTGCCGGTAGAGATTGAAGAAACTCTTGCTCTTCTGTTTCCAAAAGGAGATAACTGGGTTTCAGTCATTTCTTCCATTTCTTCAACTTCATCCATGTATTCTTCCTCTTCCTCCGCGATTCCAATCCATTTCAGCATTTTGTTCATTGCATTCATTGTTTTTCCTCCTATGTAATCTTTCTTCATAATAATATGTTTGATTGTTTAAAAGAGCGCACTGCCGATGCGAACAAGCGTTGCCCCTTCTAAGATAGCTTCTTTAAAGTCACCGCTCATGCCCATAGACAAATGTCTCATATTTATATTATCGTATTTTTTTGCCTGTATGTCAACAGATAATTTTTGTAAATCCGAAAAAAACGGTCTCGTTTCTTCGGGGCGGTCGGTTTTTGGCGCCATGGTCATCAGCCCGCAAACCGTGAGATTCGAAAGATTAGACACCTGTTCAGCAAGCGTAAACGCTTCCGCGGGCGTAACGCCAAACTTGCTTTCTTCGCCCGACACATTCACCTGAAGCAAAATCTGTGCACACCTTCCAGCTTTTCCAAACTGCTTGCTGATTTCCTCAGCCAATCGAAAACTATCCACAGAATGAATCATCGTTACCTTATCTGCAATGTATTTCACTTTATTGGTCTGCAAGTGACCAATCAGATGCCACACGGGCTTATCTTGCAATACGTCGTATTTTTCAAGTAAACTCTGTACGCGGTTCTCACCAAGATGCAAAACCCCGGCATCCATCAGTTCCTGTGCCTCGGCGCTTGTTACGGTTTTGGTTACACCGACCAGCGTTATATCTTCCGGTTTTCTACCTGCGGTGATTGCCGCATTCTGTATTTCTTCTAAAATTCGTTTTACATTGTCCTTAATCAAGCCAACCCCTCCCTTTCGGGTTACTGGGAAACAATTACCTTGCCATTTGCAAACTCAGGTGCTGAAACCACCACCTCGTCATACGGCTTAATCGGCGCACTTGCGCTTTCTGCAGCAACAATCGCCTCATGCTCTGTACTGTAAACCACGGTAACGGGAATAAATTTCATCACCGCACCACGCTTTATAAAAAGTCCGACCTTATTATCCACCGTGTGCAGGTACTCGGTGTCAACCTTGTAGCCGGAAACGCTTTTGCGGATAAAGTCCACATTAACGATTCGTTTGTCCAAAAGTCCCTCCACATGGGAGCGACACTCAACAACCACCGCGCGAATTCCCTTTGCATTCGGCTCAGAAATGTGCACGATTTTTGCAGGATAACTTGCGCCGGATAAATCAGAAAATCGAATCTGAGTATTGTCACCGACTTTCAGGTTCCCGCAAAAGGAATCCTGCAGATTTACCGCGACCATATAAGAATAATTATCTACAATTTTATAAGAATAAACATTTCCTTCCGTTTCAGCAATCTTGCGCTCCCTTTCACGATAAATTACATCATTTACCGTGTCCGGCGTAAAAAATTCTGCGGATTCTTTTGTCAGTTCTGTTTCAAAACCGTCGTGTCCCTCAACAAATATGCCGGGGATTGGCGAGAGCGCAACGCTTTCAATTTTTCCAAACTGCGATTCCAGGACAGATTTTTCAGCGCGGAGCCTAGTTAACTGGTCTGTAAACGTCTCTTTTTCACCCTTGGCAACTGCTTTTTGATCTGCCATTGTGCTGAACCGATACTTATATTCTGCAATGCTTTCCATGTCATATTCTGTGGCGAGGGCAATCACTTCGTCCACGTTTTTTGCAATCGTACTTTCGATGATCGTTGCATCGCTGAAAAACACAGCATCATCCGCACGGCTGACTTCCATTGCATAAATCCGCTTGTTGACCTCCGCCAACTGCGCTTTTACCGATTCATCTGCTGCGCTGTTATAAACGGTTGCAATCATTTCGCCCTTTGCTACGCGCTGACCGTCTTTTACGACAATCTCCGTCACGCCGTCTGTGGGAAGTGTGGCTGTGTGCTCTGTTTTTACAAGAACACCAACGCAAGCACTGACCTCTTCGATTTTATCTGTTTGCAGCATTTCAAGCGTGATACGTGTTTCTACAAACCCTCGCGCAATATAGCCAATAACCAGTATGACAAACAGCAAAACAGGTATATACCACTTGTCTCTCATCTTTTTTCTCCTGTATGCGTTCACATTACTTTACATAATTGTAACATTTTATATATCATACCATACTTTTCATGATTTTGCAACGGATAAACGCAAAAAAAAATATTTTTTTGCGAAGTTTCCCGACGGGACACATAACATAATAGTAAGAACCCCGATTTCACCGCAAAAAGGAGGGATTGAAAAATGGGTAAGAGTCTTTTTGAAAAGTTACTCTGCATCATAGACCATGTTGAACGCGAGGAGGTCTGCCCTTTGCTTGACTGTAAAAAGGAGTTTTGTTGTCCTGGTACCAAAAAGAAAAAAACGCAAAAAAAACTGTGCGATTGTCAAAAAGACCACCAAACATTTACTTCCAGCTAAAAAACGCACGCAAAAACAGACTGCAGCAAACAATTACTGCAGTCTGTTTTTTAGGTATATGCATTGATTGTTCCAATAAAGTTTTTCATCGCGCTTTCCGACTCCAGCGGATACGATGCAATCACGCTGCCGCCGCAGGTCGCTGTTGCAAGATACCCCCTGCCGGATTTTTTGATAGTACAGGTAATGGGTTTTCCCAGAAGATGACCGTACCCCTTTTTCTCAGCATACGGCCCAATCGCAACACGTTTTCCGGTTCTTGGATGCGTTACCATCATGCCTGCTGAAATCACAACTGTTTTGGAATACACCACCGTACCGTCCGCCACATCCCCACCCGTATTTTCCTCTACGGAAGGCACCAGATCATCCAACTCCTCAGTAAATTTCGCAAAAGCATCAGAAGACTCCGTTGCCTTGTCGATCGGTGTGGAAACGCCCTTCAGCGCCTTTTCCCTTGTCAATTCAAACGTAGTCCCGTCCGGATTTTTTGCCACAACGGTTAAGATGTCAGAGGAAAGACTAAATATTACCGCTGCATCTTTGGAAAACGCCTTTATATTTGTTGGCTGACCCTCTGCGTAAGTCAAAATGATTTTATTTCCGTCCTTTTCTACTTTTATGTTGGCAAACTGCTCATTTGACTGAATCTGTTGCAATATTTTGCTTACAGATTCCAGCGAAGATTCGCTCGTTTTTAAAGAAATCAACGTTTCTGCGTTGTCTCTGTAACGGTCAACGGGGATTTCCAAAAGCACAGTTGTCTCCGTTTCACCGGTTTTCAGACAATATGACGTTACACCTGATTCCGTCTCAACTCTCTTTGTAATTCCATCAAAAATCAGAGGGTTGTTGTCATAGGTAAACATCCCGTCGCCGCGATTGTAATAGGAATACAAATATCCCTTGCCACCATCGCTTTCAATATGAACCCAGCTGCTCAGGATCACATTTTCTTCCGATTCCTTGTATTCTAAAATATCAACACCCGTGCTTTCCTTTTTTGCTTGTCTTGCAATAAAACTGTCAATCAGGCTGATATTTTTCGCCGTTACACTTTCATCCTTCCCAGTCACCTTATAGACCTTTTCCGTTCCGATTTCCGTGTACATCGGCGCTGAAACATCCTTTGCAGGAGGATTTGTGCCAAGTTCGGGCATTGTGAAACTCTCTGCAATCCGGTCACATGTCTTTTCGTTCACATACTGCTTATAAAGCGTAATCGATGCCGCATAGGGTGCAGGGTTCGGTAAATCTGTTATAAAATACTGGATAGCAGTTCCCTGGTCCGTCTCCAGTATATTCTTTTCCATGCCGTGCTCTAATGTTTCGCTGTTTATTCCGCTCAGCACATTTACACCGGAGTAAGATGCGCTATTAGACAAGTCGGGCATCTCATAAATCAACAGATATTTTCCTACAACAGTCTCGTTTTTATTGGTCAGCACACCTTCTGCATTTGCGTTCCAATCCTTCGGCACGGAAATTTCATACCCTTTAAAGGAAACGACCTTGTTTAAGGGCGTTCCACCAAAAAACCAAATTGCGCAAACGGTCAATACTGCTGCTGCCAAAACCGCAATTACAATGGCAACGATCCCTTTTTTCATACCAAACACTCCTTTTCCTGTTCTTCTAAAAACACGCCGTACGCCAACCCATTCTCCACATGTGTGATTTTCACGCGCAGATACCTGCCGCACAAATCCCGGTCAGCTTTTGCCAAAACAGTGATGTAGTTGTCTGTCTTTCCTTCGTATGTATGCTTGCTTCCCTTGCGGGGCTGCTCAAACAGCACCAAAACCTCACGTCCGATATGATGCTCCAAAAACTGCTGTTTCGTCTCTTCGGTAATTTGCAGCAAACGCTTGCTGCGCGTTTCTTTTGTCTCGGATGAAATCTGCGGCGTCATCGTTTCTG
>JAZNIA010000113.1:0-1563 GCA_045577195.1 Congzhengia sp. | reverse complement strand
TTTAAAGCACCTTATATTCACGGTTGGGATACACACGGTCTCCCCATCGAGCGTCAGGCAATCAAAATTTTAGGCATCAATCGCCATGAGGCAGGCATTGTAAACTTTCGTAATACCTGCCGTGATTTTGCGCTTACGCAGGTGGAAAACCAGAAAAATCAGATTAAACGCTTAGGCTCTTTGGGTAAATGGGACGATTCCTATATTACTCTGGACCCCAAATTTGAAGCAAAGCAGATTGAAATTTTCGGCGAAATGGCAAAACGCGGTTACATCTATAAAGGCTTAAAACCCATTTATTGGTGTACCGATTGTGAAACGGCATTGGCAGAAGCGGAAATTGAATATCAGGAGGATAAAACTAACTCCATCTATGTAAAATTCCGTGTTGCAAATGACAACGGCGTGTTTGCTTCGACCGGTGTTGATACAAAGGACATCTATTTTGTCATCTGGACCACAACGACATGGACGCTGCCCGGAAACGTGGCAATCGCTTTAAATCCTGACTTTACCTACAGTCTGGTAAAAGCAAACGGTGAGTACTATGTGATTGCAAAAGAACTGATTGAAAACGTAATGGCGGCAGGCGGTATTTCCGAATACGAGGAAGTGGCAGAATATACGGGCAAGGAACTGGAACTGATTTCCTGCGCGCATCCCTTTATCGACCGCGAGTCTTTGGTTATCGTGGGCGACCACGTTACGCTTGATGCCGGTACCGGTTGTGTACACACAGCCCCCGGTCACGGTGCAGAGGACTATGTTGCCTGCAGAAACTACAAAGATATTCCGATTATTGTTCCGGTGGATGGCAAGGGCTATTTAAACGAGCTGGCAGGCGAGTTTGCCGGACTATACTATGAAAAATCCAATGAGAAAATCATTGAAAGATTAAAAGAATTAAACGCACTTTACGCAATCGAAGAAATCATTCACCAGTATCCCCATTGTTGGAGATGCCATGAACCGATTGTGTTCCGTGCAACAGAGCAGTGGTTTGCTTCCGTGGATGACATCAAAGAAGCGGCTGTTGACGCAATTAAAAAGGTACAGTGGATTCCCAAGTGGGGTGAAGACCGCATCACCGGCATGGTGTTAGACAGAAGTGACTGGTGTATTTCCCGTCAGAGAACGTGGGGCGTGCCGATTCCGATTTTCTACTGTGAGGAGTGCGGCAAAGAACTCATTACAGAAGAATCTATCAAAGCGGTTGCAGACTTGTTCCGCGAAAAGGGTTCCACCGCATGGTATGAAACAGACGCAAAGGACATTCTTCCTGCCGGAACTGCATGTAGCTGTGGCTGCACAACCTTTACCAAAGAACAGGATATTATGGACGTTTGGTTTGATTCCGGCTCCAGCCACGCAGGCGTTTTAGACGTAAAAGAAGGACTTCGTTTCCCTGCTGATTTGTACTTAGAGGGTAATGACCAGTACAGAGGCTGGTTCCAGTCCTCACTGCTGACGTCAATCGCCGCACGCGGTGAAGCGCCCTACAAAGCCGTTATCACCCACGGTATGATTGTGGACGAATCCGGTGACAAAATGTCCAAATCCAAG
>JAZNIA010000112.1:0-5964 GCA_045577195.1 Congzhengia sp. | reverse complement strand
AGCTAAGGTACGCCTTATTAATAAGGAAACCGGCGAAGTTAAAGAGCAGGAAATCTTTATGGGCGATTTTCCGCTTATGACCGAGCAGGGAACATTTATCATCAACGGCGCAGAAAGAGTTATTGTCAGCCAGTTGGTTCGTTCTCCCGGCATCTATTATGCTATGGAACACGACAAGACCGGCAAAGAACTCTATTCTTCCACCGTAATTCCGTACCGCGGCGCATGGCTGGAATATGAAAACGATGTGAATGATGTTTTGTCTGTTCGAATCGACAGAACCAGAAAAATTCCAATCACCGTATTGATTCGCGCACTGGGTGTAGAGACCGACGGCGAAATTTTAGACCTGTTCGGTGAAAGCGAAGCTTTGCTGAATACCATGGAAAAAAGCAGTGCAATTCAGTCCTCTGACGATGCGCTGATTGAAATCTATAAAAAACTCCGCCCCGGCGAACCGCCGACTGTGGAAAGCTCTAAAAGCCTGCTCTTCAGCCTGTTGTTTGACGGAAAACGTTATGACCTCGCCGGTGTCGGCAGATACAAGTTTAACAAAAAGCTTGCCATCAGCGCAAGAATTACAAATCAGGTCGCAAAAGAACCGATTGCTGACCCGCAGACAGGGGAAGTATTGGTTGATGCAGGTCAGTTTATTTCCAAAACAAAGGCTGAGGAAATTGAAAAAGCCGGCGTAAACCGCGTTATCTTAGACGTTGCAGGAAACGATGTTGTTGTGTTCTCCAACGGCATGGTAGACATTCGTGAATACGTTTCCTTTGACGTTTCCGATATTGTTCGTGAAAAAGTAAGCAAAGCTGTTTTAGATGATATTTTAGAAAACTTTGAAACAGAGGAAGATATTAAAGATCAGCTCACAAGAAGAATGGACGAACTGGTACCCAAGCATATTATCATAGACGATATTATGGCTTCCATCAACTACCAGATTGGTCTTCTTTACGGCATCGGCACCACCGACGATATTGACCATTTGGGCAACCGCCGTCTGCGTTGTGTTGGTGAGCTTCTGCAGAACCAGTTCAGAATCGGTCTTTCCAGAATGGAACGCGTGGTTAGAGAACGCATGACGATTCAGGATTTAGATATTGTAACACCGCAGGTGCTCATTAATATCCGCCCAATCGTTGCAACCATTAAAGAATTCTTCGGCTCATCTCAGCTGTCTCAGTTTATGGACCAGCTGAATCCCTTGGCTGAATTGACACATAAAAGAAGACTTTCTGCATTGGGACCGGGCGGTCTGTCCCGTGACCGCGCAGGCTTTGAAGTCCGCGACGTTCACTATTCTCACTATTCGAGAATGTGTCCCATTGAAACACCGGAAGGTCCGAACATTGGTTTGATTTCATCCCTGGCAACCTATGCTAGAATCAATGAGCATGGGTTTATTGAAGCGCCCTACAGAAAGATGGACAAGGAAAAGGGTGTTGTTTCCGATGTCATTGAATATATGACGGCAGACGTAGAAGACGAATACATTGTTGCACAGGCAAACGAACCCTTAGACGATGAGGGACGTTTCCTGGCAAAGAAGGTTACCGTTCGATACCGCGATGAAATCCTGGAAGTGGAAACCAATAAGGTTGACTATATGGACGTATCGCCCAAACAGGTGGTTTCCGTTGCTACAGCAATGATTCCCTTCTTAGAAAACGACGACGCAAACCGTGCCCTGATGGGCGCGAACATGCAGCGTCAGGCTGTTCCGCTCCTGAGAACCGACTCCCCCATTATTGGAACCGGTATGGAATTCCAGGCAGCAAGAGACTCCGGTGTTGTTGTGCTTGCAAAAGAAGACGGTGTTGTTTCAAAAGTAAGTGCAGACGAAATTGTGATTAAAGAGAAAAACGGAGATCTTCATAAATATAAATTGATTAAGTTTACCCGTTCGAACCAGGGTACCTGTATCAACCAAAAGCCCATTGTGGCAGAAGGCGAAAAGGTGAAAAAGGGCGACATTATTGCAGACGGTCCGTCCACCAATAACGGCGAAATTGCATTGGGAAGAAACATTCTCATCGGCTTTATGACTTGGGAAGGTTATAACTACGAGGATGCTATGCTTATCAATGAAAAGCTGGTTCGTGACGATATTTTAACTTCCATTCACATCGAAGAATATGAATGTGAAGCAAGAGATACAAAACTTGGTGCGGAAGAAATCACCCGCGACATTCCCAACGTAGGCGAAGATGCATTAAAAGACTTGAACGAAAAAGGTATCATTCGCATCGGCGCTGAGGTTCGCTCGGGCGACATTTTGGTCGGCAAAGTAACGCCGAAGGGCGAAACAGAACTGACCGCAGAGGAAAGACTGCTCCGCGCAATCTTCGGCGAAAAAGCGAGAGAAGTTCGTGATACATCACTTCGTGTACCCCATGGTGAAGCAGGTATCATTGTTGATGTTATCACCTTCGATAGAGACAAGGGCGATGAACTGCCCCCCGGTGTAAACCAGTTGGTTCGCTGCTATATCGCACAGAAGAGAAAAATTTCTGTCGGCGATAAAATGGCAGGACGTCACGGTAACAAGGGTGTTATTTCCAGAATTCTTCCCGAAGAGGATATGCCATTCCTGCCCGACGGTACACCGCTTGAGATCGTGTTAAACCCCTTGGGCGTACCTTCCCGTATGAATATCGGTCAGGTTTTGGAGGTGCACTTAGGACGTGCAGCAAGAGAGCTTGGCTGGAAGATTGCAACGCCGGTATTAGACGGTGCAACCGAAGAAGAGATTACGGAAACACTCACCAAGGCAGGTCTTGATACAGACGGAAAAACCGTTCTCTATGACGGAAGAACCGGCGAACCCTTTGACAACCGCGTAACGGTTGGTATTATGTATATCTTAAAACTTTGCCACTTGGTAGACGACAAAATTCATGCTCGTTCCACCGGTCCTTACTCTCTGGTTACACAGCAGCCTCTGGGTGGTAAAGCGCAGTTTGGCGGACAGAGATTCGGCGAAATGGAAGTTTGGGCACTGGAAGCATACGGTGCCGCATACACACTGCAGGAAATTCTGACCGTAAAATCCGATGATATTGTCGGCCGCGTGAAAACGTATGAAGCAATCGTAAAGGGTGACAGCGTTCCTCAGTCTGGAATTCCGGAATCCTTTAAGGTGCTCATTAAGGAATTGCAGAGTTTGTGTCTGGACATGAGAGTGCTGGACGAAGATGGCAATGAAGTGACTTTAAAAGACTCTTCTGAAGAAGAGGAAGAAGCAAATCTCGGCATGACCGTAAGAGATGATAAGGCGTTTATCGACCTTGATATGGATGAGGACGAGGACGCTGCCGATGAGGGCGCAGAAGATCTGGGCGATGCAGCAGACGATGCAGACATCTACGACGGCGAAGAAACGGAATCTGAAGAGGATGATTACGAGGACGACTTCGATGACGAAGATGACGACTCCGAATTCTTTGAGGATGAATCGGATCTTTTGTAAAAACACCAAATCAAAATCTTGTATATGGAGATGAGACGATTGTCAGAAAACACATTTGATGCAATAAAAATAGGTCTCGCGTCGCCGGATATGATCAGAAGTTGGTCACGCGGTGAGGTTAAAAAGCCCGAAACCATCAATTACAGAACACTCAAGCCTGAACGTGACGGTTTATTCTGCGAACGCATCTTTGGTCCTACCAAGGACTGGGAATGTCATTGCGGTAAATACAAAAGAATTCGTCACAAGGGCATCGTCTGCGACCGCTGCGGTGTTGAAGTAACCCGCGCGCGAGTAAGACGCGAAAGAATGGGTCATATCGAACTGGCAGCGCCGGTTTCCCACATCTGGTACTTTAAGGGAATTCCCTCCCGCATGGGCCTTTTGTTGGACATGACACCGAGAACACTGGAAAAGGTGCTCTACTTTGCGGCGTATGTGGTTATCGATCCCGGTGCGCGTACAGAGCTTGAAAAGAAACAGATTCTTTCCGAGCAGGAATACAGAGAATATTTAGAAAAATACGGCGACCGTTTCCGTGCCGGCATGGGCGCAGAAGCAATTAAGCAGTTACTGGACGAAATCGACTTAGAAGCACTGTCGAAGGAAATCAAAGACGAGTTAGAGGGTGCGTCCGGTCAGAAAAAGGTGCGCCTGATTAAGCGTTTAGAAGTTGTAGAATCCTTCCGCCTGTCGGGCAATAAGCCCTCCTGGATGGTGTTAGACGTTCTGCCGGTCATTCCGCCGGATATTCGTCCGATGGTTCAGTTAGACGGCGGCAGATTTGCAACCAGCGACTTAAACGACTTGTACAGACGTGTTATCAACAGAAATAACCGTTTGAAGAAACTATTAGACCTCGGTGCACCCGAGATTATCGTAAGAAACGAAAAGAGAATGCTGCAGGAAGCGGTTGACGCATTGGTTGACAACGGCAGACGCGGCAGACCTGTTACCGGCCCCGGCAACAGACCTTTAAAATCCTTATCCGACATGTTAAAGGGTAAGCAGGGTCGTTTCCGTCAGAACCTCTTAGGTAAGCGTGTTGACTACTCCGGACGCTCTGTTATTGTTGTAGGCCCCGAACTGAAAATCTATCAGTGCGGTCTGCCGAAGGAAATGGCAATTGAGCTTTTTAAACCTTTCGTTATGAAAAAGCTTGTAAACGACGGCATTGCGCACAATATCAAGAGCGCAAAACGTATGGTAGAACGCTTAAAACCTGAGGTTTGGGACGTGCTGGATGACGTAATCAAGGATCATCCGGTTCTGTTAAACCGTGCTCCTACGCTACACAGACTCGGTATCCAGGCGTTTGAGCCGATTCTGGTAGAAGGCAGAGCATTAAAGCTTCATCCGCTCGTTTGTACGGCATACAACGCCGACTTCGACGGTGACCAGATGGCGGTCCATGTTCCGTTGTCCCCCGAAGCACAGGCAGAAGCAAGATTCTTGATGCTTTCTGCAAACAACCTGTTAAAACCGCAGGACGGCCGTCCTGTTACCGTTCCGACGCAGGATATGATTCTGGGTAGTTACTACCTGACACTGGTAAAACCTGCAGAGGTTAAAATTACCGACCCCGGTGATTCTGAAATTTTCACAGAGGGTCAGATTGTAAATTACATGTACTCTACCCCCGGCAAACCCAGTCTGCTTGCTGAAAATGCAGAACTGGAATCCGTTGGAAAACGCGCTGCTTCCTTTACACAGGAAGGCTGCTATCCCGGCGAAGCGGGCGAAGGTAAGGTGTTTGCTTCCTATAACGAAGCATTTCTGGCATACACCAATGGTGTTGTTGGTCTGCATGCGCCGATCCGTGTTCGTATGACAACAGAGGACGGCGACTCCGGCATGATTTCCTGTACGGTAGGCCGACTGATTTTCAACGAAAAACTGCCTCAGGACTTAGGATTTGTAGACAGAAGCATTCCCGAGAACAAATTCTTGCTGGAAGTTGACTTCCTGTGCGGCAAGAAACAGCTTGGACAGATTATCGACAAATGCATTCAGGTACACGGCTTGACCAAAACAGCCGTTGTTCTGGACATTATCAAGTCTATGGGCTTCCAGTATTCTACCCGTGGTGCAATCACTGTCAGCGTTTCCGATATTGAAGTACCGGAAAAGAAAAAGACACTGCTTGCGCAGGCAGAAGAACAGGTTGATAAGATTACAAGACAGTTTAACCGCGGTCTGATTTCCGATGAAGAGCGCTATAACCTTGTCATCGAAACATGGACCAAAACAATAGACGACGTAACCGACGCACTGATGGATAACTTAGATCAGTATAACCCCATCTTTATGATGGCGGATTCCGGTGCCCGTGGTAGCCGTGCCCAGATTCGTCAGCTGGCAGGTATCCGTGGTCTTATGGCGGATACTACCGGTGAAACAATCGAAATCCCGATTAAATCTTCTTTCCGTGAAGGTATCGATGTTATCGAGTTCTTCCTTTCTGCACACGGTGCACGTAAAGGTCTTGC
>JAZNIA010000111.1:0-9389 GCA_045577195.1 Congzhengia sp. | reverse complement strand
TGGTTTTTCCCACGCTGCCCGTGATGCCCACTGTGGGAACGTTTAACCGCTCCATAACAAGGTGGGCAATCTTACCCATGGCGCGAACGGTATTTTCTACAAGTATCACGCTTTTTTCAGTAGAAACAGGTAGATTCTGTTCTACCAACGCACAAACTGCGCCGCCGTCAAGGGCATTTTGTAAAAATTGGTGTCCGTCTGCGTTTTCGCCGCAGATGGCAACGAACAATGCGCCCTGCTTTGCCGCTCTGCTGTCTGTTGTTACACTGGTAATCACTGCATCTAAAGTTCCCGTAAGAAGTGTTCCCTTCGTGCAGGTTAAAATATCCGATACTGAAATTGGTATCATGTTGTTTACTCCTCTGATTTTCTCATGGCGGAAAGGATTTCTTCGATGACCTCACGCTCATCAAAGTGGTGTTTTTCCTTTCCTAAGATCTGATAGGTTTCGTGTCCCTTGCCCGCAAGAATGATGCAGTCCCCGCTTTCGGCAAAGGAAAGCGCAAAGGCGATTGCCTCGCGTCTGTTTTCGATCACGGTATATGGGCAGGAGGTTTTTAAGACTCCCTCCATAATATCTTCTATAATCGAGGCGGGGTTTTCCGTTCGCGGATTGTCCGAAGTGACAATCAGGTAATCGGAAAGCTCGCCTGCTATTGTGCCCATCTGCGGACGCTTTGTTCTGTCGCGGTCGCCGCCGCAGCCAAAGAGGGTAATCACCCGACCGCTTGTAAATTCCCGCACGGTGGAGATGATGTTGGAAAGTCCGTCCGGCGTGTGGGCATAGTCAATGATTGCGCTAAAATCCTTTCCCGTGTAAACGGTCTCACACCGTCCCATCACGCCCTTGGCAAAGGTTAAGCCCTCGATGATACGTTCTAAACTGAGTCCCGCGTTGCACAAGATGCCGATGGCGGTCAGCGCGTTGTACACGGAAAATTTCCCCGGAATAGCAAGGCGCACCGTGTAGGGTGTTTCGTTCCGCGTCAGGGTAAAGATTACGCCGCGGGCAGAAAGCTTCATGTCAGAGGCAAAAAGGTCTGCTTTATTTTCCATACCAAAGGTTAAAATCGGGCAAATCGCATCCTCTGCAATTTTTACTCCTCCGCAATCGTCTATATTGACAACGCCGCTCTGGCTAATTGAAAACAGCTTCTTTTTCGCGTTTAGATAGTTTTCCATGGTACCGTGAAAGTCCAGATGGTCCTGCGTCAGATTCGTGAACGCACCCACGGTAAACTCAATTCCGTGCACACGGCAAAGCTCTAAGGAGTGGGAGGAAACCTCCATGATCACATACTCTACGCCCGCATCAAGCATCTCGGAAAATAATGCAAAAAGCTCTAAAGATTCGGGGGTGGTGCGCTCCGTTTCCAGAACACGGTCACCAATCATGTTGGCATTGGTGCCAATGAGTCCCACGGTTTTTCCCTCAAACTCCAAAACGGATTTGACCAGCGTTGTAACCGTGGTCTTTCCGTTTGTGCCCGTTACGCCCAAAATCTTCATTTTGCGCTGGGGATTCCCGTAAAAAGCGGCAGAAAGAGACGCTAAGGTCTCTCTCGTGTTGTCTGCATATAAAACAGTAATATGTGTGGGGATGTCACATGTCTGCGCCCCGTTTTGTACAACGATTGCCGACGCACCTTTTTGGATTGCCGCGTCAATATATTGATGCCCGTCTGTCTCATAGCCCACAATGCAGACAAAAACGTAGCCCTGCGCTGCTTTTCTGGAATCGTAGCAGATGCCTTGTATTTCTATGTCTGTCGAGCCGACGCATTTTGTAAGATTGGTTTCTGTAAGCAATGCGGATAATTTCATGAGGTTCTCCTTCCAGGGCAGGTTTATTGGGTTTCTTCTGTTTGTGCGTGGGGGAACTCAAATTCCACTTCCACAACGCTTCCGCGCGTCACAGCCGAGCCGGCGGGCGGTTTTTGTAAAATCGCCAAAGCGCCCTCGTTGGTTGCGTTGCCGGTATTTGCGCCAACCACACTGATTGTCAGCCCCTGCGCAGATAAAATAGACTCTGCCGTTTCCATACTCTTGCCCGTAACGTCGGGCACGGTAACGGTTTGGGCAGTTGCGTCCTGACGGGTGTAGAGCACCACGACAGTAGACGTGCTCACCTCGTCGCCGGCTGCAGGCATCTGACCTGTAACCGTTTCACCGCTGCCGATGATGGTGTATTTAAGTCCAATCTCGGAAAGCTTGGTTTTTGCAACGGAAAGCTCAAGACCCGTAAGCTCCGGTACGGAAATCTTGGTTTCCTCCTGCTGCTTATCTGTATGCTGCGGCTCAACGCCGAGGTATTTTAACGTGTCTTCTAAAATGTTGCCGACTACAGGCGCAGCAACCTGACCGCCGTAGTAAGAACCCAAAGACGGTTCGTCAACCACGACAAGGCATGCCACCTTCGGGTCGTTTGCAGGCGCAAAGCCTACAAAAGATGCAACGTATTTGCCCTGACCTCTGGGGATTTTCTCTGAGGTACCCGTTTTTCCGGCTACGCGGTAACCGGAAATGTATGCTGCAGAACCGGAGCCGTTGGTTACGGCGTTTTCCAAAAGCGCACGAACGGTTTCGGAGGTTTCCTCCGATACAATGCGGCGCACCACGGTGGGTTCAAATTTTTGTACCACGGTGCCCTCTTCATTGGTCAGTTCCTTTACCAGATACGGTTTCATCAGCGTTCCGCCGTTGGCAATGGCAGAAACCGCGGAAATCAGCTGCAGGGGGGTTACTTTTGGTCCCTGACCGAAAGAAGCCGTTGCAAGCTCTACCGCGTTGAACTGGTCGTCTGAGAAAAACACACCGTTTGCCTCACCGGGCAGGTCAAAGCCCGTTTTATCGTTAAAGCCAAAGGCTTTATAATACCGTTTGAAATTTGCAATACCAACCCGCTGACCAACCTCGATAAATACGGGGTTGCAGGAGTTTTTTACGCCGTCTTTAAAGGTTTCTGCACCGTGACCGCTTTCTTCAGCACAGTGAATTTGTCTGTCCTCGACCTGTTTATAGCCCGGGCAGAAGAAGTTATCCTCAGGCGTTACCACGCCTTCCTCCAGCGCCATGGACATGGTCATGATTTTAAAGCAGGAGCCCGGCTCATAGGAGTCTACCACAGCTTTGTTTCGCCACATTTTGTTTTTTGCGTTGGTAACTGCCTGCTTGTATTCTTCAGACTCTTTTGAAAGCCCTTCCTCGCCCTTGGTCAGGTCCTCTAAGGCTTTTAGGGTTACCTCGTCTACAATTTCGTTCGGCGTATTTAAATCAAAGTTCGGCATTGCCGCCATGGCAAGCACTTCTGAAGTTTTAACGTCCATGACAATTGCCGCAACGCCCTCTGCCGCCTCGGTTTCGTTGTACACGTTTCCAAGGTGCTTTTCCACAAAGTGCTGAACGGTTTCGTCGATGGTCAAAACAACGTTTAGCCCGTTTTCAGAATCAATGTGGCGTTCTTCCTGGAACGGCATATCCGTTCCATGGGCATTTTTTAAGGTAACCACTCTTCCCGGCACGCCGGAGAGCGCATCGTCATACACCATCTCAATGCCGCCAAGACCTTGATTATCGCGTCCTGTAAAACCGATCACGTGAGAAGCAAAAGCGCCGTACGGGTAATAGCGCTTGGTGTCCTCTTTAAAATAAATGCCTTTTAAGTTTAAAGCGCGCACCTGGTCTGCAATCTCTGTTTCCACCTTGTTTTTGATTTCCACGTCTTGCGCTTTTTTCGTCAATTTAACCTTAACATCTTCTGCGTCCAACTCCAATATATCTGCAAGCTTTTTGGCCAGATCATCAATTGAGTAGCCCGCCTCTGCAATTTCCTTAGGGTTTACGGAAATGGTTTCTGCCGATGCGCTGACCGCAAGTGTTTTTCCGTTTCTGTCATAGATGGTCCCTCGCGCAGAGGACACCTGATAGTCGCGGGTTTGCTGTTCAATGGCACCGGTTCTGAGCTTTTCGCCATCTATAATATTGAGTTTTAATAAATATAAAATCAACAACAGAAAAAGCGTCGTAAATAACAAAAGTACATAAAACATACGCTTTCTCATACCGGTTTTTGGGGTATTGACTGCCATTTGATAGCTCCTTTCCACCGTGCTTTCCCGCTTTAATTTTGGGGATTTACGAAAGTTCGTGTGAAAGAACACTTCTCTCACACGAACGATTATTCTTTATCATGTTATGTGACCTTATGCAAAATATTCCACGATACCGCCGAAAAAGTTTTTCACAGCATCAATAAAGGAATTGGTTTCGCGAACCTTTGTGACCTCTTCCATCTGGTCTAAATTGATGTATACAGTCTGGTCCTTGGTCGGCTGACTCATGTTATAGTTGTTCTTAGCGATTTCTTCAATATTCTTTAAATCCATTGCCTGATCAATTTTAAACTGCAGTTTCTGGTTTTCCGAAATCGTGTCGGAAAGCAACGCGTTTTTCGCTTCCAGCTGTTCGTAACCGGAGGTGAGCATAAGTCCACGGAACAATACCAAAAATGCCATGCCTACCAGAATAATCACTGAGACAGCCGTGCTTCTGCTGTCTGCCTTTGCGCGGCGCATGGTACGTTTTGCAGTATTCACTTTTGCTGTTTTTTTACTGCTCGTCTTAATCATGATCCCACCCGATGTACGTTTATTTGTAATGTTGCCGATGCTGCCGGAATCTACCCTTTGATAATGTTCGGTTTCGCGATACGCTAAGTTACTGTTTCTCATGCAGTTTTATCTCCTCCCGCGCCATGGCGGATTAAAATTTTTCAAATATACGAAGATGGGCGCTTCTTGCCCGTGGGTTTTGTTCTAGTTCCTTTGCGCCCGGCGAGATGGGTTTTCGGGTTACCACCTTGCCCAGCGGTTTTTTGCCGCACACGCAAACGGGAATGTGAGCCGGGCATGTGCACCCTTTTGCCGCCTGTGCAAATGCAGTTTTTACAATTCTGTCTTCCAACGAATGAAACGTGATGATGCAAAGTCTGCCGCCCGGTGCTAGACAAGTGATAAAGTCCTCAACTGCTTTTTTCAGCCCCGTCAGCTCGTTGTTTACCTCAATGCGAATCGCCTGAAAAGTACGTTTTGCGGGGTGCGGACCGTCCTGCCGCGCGCCCTTGGGCACTGCGTTTTTAATCACCGTGACAAGCTCTCCCGTCGTTAAAATCGGTTTTTCCCCGCGCGCCGCAACAATAAACTGCGCGATGCGCTTTGCCCAACGATCCTCTCCGTATTGGAAGATTATTTCGGATAGTTTTTCTTCTGTGTATTCATTTACCACATTGTATGCGGAAAAATTGGCTCTTTGGTCCATGCGCATGTCAAGCGGCGCATCAATCTGATAAGAAAATCCGCGTTCGCCCGTATCCAGCTGATAAGAAGATACGCCAAGGTCTAGCACGGCGCCGTCGACATTGTCAATCTCAAGTCTTTTGAGCACTTCTAAAACGTCACAATAGTTTTGGTTGACAAATGTTACACGGTCGCCAAAGGAGCCGAGCCGCTCGCGGCAAACAGAAATTGCATCGCCGTCACGGTCAAAGCCGATAAGCGATATACTCTCGTCACGCGACAAAATTTCCCTGCTGTGACCGCCGCCGCCCATAGTGCCGTCAATATAAACACCGCCGGAACGGATTTTAAGCCCCTCCACCGCTTCATCAAGAAGAACGGATACATGATGAAATTGCATTTTCGTTCCTCCTTCGGTTGATGCCGCGGTTTTGTTAGAAGCCTAAAAGCTCCATCTTTTCGGAAAATTCGTCGGGACTGAAGGTGTCAAAGCTGTGGGTCTTTTCCCATTCCGCTGTGTTCCATAGCTCCACTCTGCCGGAAACACCTACAACGGTTACGTCTTTATCCAGATTGGCAAATTTGCGAAGATGCGGCGGGATTAAAATTCTTCCCTGCTTGTCCGGCTCGCACTCACCCGCGCCTGCGAAGAAGAAACGGGTAAATTCTCTCGCGTCTTTGTTTGCCAAAGAGATTGCGTCTAATTTTTCTTTGTAAGTCTGAAACGTTTCTGTCGGAAAAACAAAGAGGCAGCGATCAAGACCTATGGTCACGATAAACTTCTCGCCCAGCTCCTCGCGGAACTTTGCGGGTACAAACATTCTGCCCTTTGCGTCCAGCACATGCTGGTAGGTTCCCATAAACATTTTTCGCTCCTCCTTTCATCCCTTTTCCACCACTTCAAACCACTTTTATTTTATTGTAACCCATTTTACATGATTTTGCAAGTGTTTTTTTTAAAATTTTTAATTTTTTTGAAATCTTACTGTAATATACCAGATATTGTGGGCATTTTCGGCGTTACACAACATAAAAGATAATCGCGACAACAGAAAAAAAACTGCATCACCATGCTATTTTTGGAAAATATTGCACATGTTGTTGTGCGACACTATTTCAGCAACAAAATCTTGTGCCTGTTAATGGAATATTTCAACTATGTTACAAAAAGCGGTGGTTTTGGGGCAAGGAAGATGCGCTGATGTGTCGTTGTTTTGTGTGGGGGATGGAAGAATAGGTTGTGATGTTTGTGCCACGGATATATACGATTCGTACGCCCTATCCGCACAAAAACGCAATACACCCCCAACAAAAAAGGAGCTGTAGCAAAAAAAATTGCTACAGCTCCTTGGGCTGGACGAAAAATAGTGCAGAATGGAAAAACGGAGCAAAGGCAAGGTAAAACCTTGCTTTTGGTTACCCGAAGGCGTACATTGGTACGTCGAGAGGCGAAGTTTTTTCATAACACAAGGCATAAAATAGAAGAAATTCGTCATTTGACGAATTTCTTCCCTAAAATTTTTTTATTATATTATCTTTTTTGATATAATCAAGAAGCTTTTCCTTGCCTTGTGTGGTCTGTGCATTTTGCTACAGCCCCTAAGCTTTTTTATTTAATTTGCGCCTCAACCAGCGCACCGCCGCAATATTTTTCACGCAGTGCCGGTTTTTCGATTTTACCCGTTGGGTTTCTGGGGATTTCTGCGAAAATAATTTTTTTCGGACGCTTGTATCGGGGGAGGTCTAAGCAAAACTCCTCAATTTCTTCCTCGGAGCAAGCCGCGCCCTCTTTTATCTCGATAATTGCTGCAGCAATTTCGCCCAGACGTTTGTCCGGAAGACCAATTACCGCCGCATCCTTAATTGCCTCGTGTTTTCTTAAGAAATCTTCAATCTGCACGGGATAGAGGTTTTCGCCGCCGGTGATGATAACGTCCTTTTTGCGGTCAACCAGATAAATAAATCCGTCCTCGTCCATACGCGCCATATCGCCCGTCATCAACCATTCGCCCTTGATGGACTCCTCGGTTGCCTGCTTGTTTTTATAGTAGCAAAGCATCACGCCGGGTCCTTTGACCGCCAGCTCGCCCACCTCACCCTGGGGCACGGGTTCTAAATTTTCGTTTACAATTTTTGCTTCCCATTTATAACCGGGTTTTCCAATGGCGCCTACCTTGTGCTCGTTTTCCACGCCTAAGTGCACACAACCGGGTCCTAAGGATTCGCTCAGACCGTAGTTCGTGTCGTAGCTGTGCGCGGGGAACTGCTTTTTCCAACGCGCAACGAGGCTTGGCGGTACCGGCTGCGCACCGATGTGCATCAGTCTCCACTGGGAGAGACGGTAAGCCGAGATGTCAATATCGCCGCGGTCGATGGAATCTAAAATATCCTGCACCCACGGCACCAAAAGCCAGACAATCGTTGCCGCCTCGTCAGACACTGCCTTTAAGATCCATTCGGGCTTGATGCCGCGGAGCAGTACCGCGCGGCTGCCTGCAAGCAGACTGCCAAACCAGTGCATCTTCGCGCCTGTATGATACAGCGGCGGAATACACAAAAACACATCGTCTCTCGTTTGTCCGTGGTGATTTTGTTCCGTTTCGCAGGCGGACATAATACCCTTGTGGGAATGCAGAATTGCTTTGGGGAACCCCGTTGTGCCTGAGGAGAAATAAATTGCCGCCTCGTCGGTATCGCAAATATCCACTGCCGGTTTTTTGTCGGAACAGTAGGTCACTAAGCGGTCATAGCTGTCTGCAAAGGTGGGGGTATTTTCGCCCACATAGAAAAAGGTATGTACGTGCTTGAGTTTTGGGAACACCGTTTCCACGCGGCCGATAAACTCAGGTCCAAACACCAGCGTTTCCGCGTCTGCAAGCTCTAGGCAGTATTTAATTTCGTCTGCCGTATAGCGATAGTTCATGGGGACTGCCAGCGCGCCTGCTTTTAGCACGCCAAAATAAATCGGAAGCCACTCTAAACAGTTCATGAGAAGAATTGCCACCTTGTCACCCTTTTTGATGCCACGGGTGAGCAAAAGGTTTGCAAAGCGGTTTGCCTTTTCGTCAAACTCCGCCCAGGTCATCTCCTTGCGGTAGTTTCCCGCGGGCGCCGCTTCAATCAGCTCATATTCTTTCCATGTGACGGGCTTGTGGTCCTTCCACTCGGTGGGGTTTAGCTCCACTAAGCTTACTTCGTCACCATACTCTTTTGCGTTTCGTTCCAAAACCTCTGTTATAATCATAATTTCACCTTTGTTTTTTCCTAAAGTTTGCTCTATTGTATCACGTTGCCCGAAAAAAGTCAACCGTTCGACTATTTTTTGAACATGGTTCCAATACCCGTATTGGTGAAGATTTCGAGGATAATTGCGTGCAGAATCCGTCCATCGATAATATGCACACGGTTTACGCCCTCCTCTACCGCTTTCACGCAGGCGCGCACCTTGGGAATCATGCCGCCGCTGATGGTACCGTCCGCGATGAGATTTTCCGCGTCACCCGTTGTGATTTCAAAGATAATATCGTCCTTTGCGTCTTTTACGCCCTCTACATCGGTTAAGAAAATCAGCTTTTCCGCGCCCATTGCCGTAGCAACCGCGCTGGCAACGGTGTCTGCGTTGATGTTATAGCTTCTTCCCTCATCGTCCGTGCCGATGGGGGCAATGACGGGAATATACTCGTCCTCAGAAAGAGACTTTATGATATTGGCGTTCACCTTTTTGATTTTGCCGACAAAGCCCACGTCGATGGGATTTCCCTCTTCATCCTCGGCAAGCTTTTCGCATTCTATGATTTTTCCGTCAATTCCGCAAAGTCCAACGGCTTTGCCGCCGTTTAAGTTGATGTTGGACACAACCTCTTTGTTGGTCTTGCCCACCAAAACCATCTGCGCCACGCGCATCGTGTCCGCATCGGTTACGCGAAGCCCGCCCTCGAAGCGGCTTTCCACGTTGTATGTTTTAAGCGCAGCAGAAATATCGGGACCGCCGCCGTGCACAATCACGGGGTTCATACCGACGTATTTTAAAAGTGTAATATCCTCCATTACGGTACGCTTTAAGTCCTCGTTAATCATAGCGTTTCCGCCATACTT
>JAZNIA010000110.1:0-8357 GCA_045577195.1 Congzhengia sp. | reverse complement strand
CTGGAGGTCGTGGGTTCGAGCCCCATCCGAGTCGCCATTTTATGCCTCTGTAGCTCAGTCGGTAGAGCAGGGGACTGAAAATCCCCGTGTCGGTGGTTCGATTCCGCCCGGAGGCACCACTTACACAGGGTAAGCCCTATTTGCGGGAGTGGCTCAGTGGTAGAGCGTCACCTTGCCAAGGTGAACGTCGCGAGTTCGAATCTCGTCTTCCGCTCCAATTGCCGAGAGGTCCTGTTTTGCAGGACTTCTTGGTAAAAAAACTGTATATGATTTGGCGCCATAGCCAAGTGGTAAGGCATGGGTCTGCAACACCCTGATTCCCCAGTTCAAATCTGGGTGGCGCCTCCAGAAAAAAACGACAAGTTTCGACTTGTCGTTTTTTCAATGAAATAAATCCTTTCAGGATTTGTGAAATGCACTTTGTGCGTGAAATATTGCTGCGCAATGTAAAATACGCCTATAGCGTATGAAAAGTGATTTTTACTTATTTATCGATTGCCTATTCCCATTTCCATATAAAGAATTACCGATTTTTTGAAGCGTAATATATAATCGTGAAGAAGGAAGAAGTTAAAAAGACAGATTTCAAAACTGAAATCTGTCTTTTTTATCTTTTATACGCTTTTAACTGGTACGCACTATTTGAGCTGCGCTTCTGCAACCTGAATCATGATCGCACATTCCATACGCTTTTTGAAAAGCGTGCAGCCCTGTTCATATACGCCTTTTACTGAGCCGGTTGCATGGTATGCGTTTGCTGCGCACCCGCCGCTGCAGTAAAATCTTGCCCAGCAATTGCGGCATTCCTCTCTTGCATAGGCATTGCAGTTTTTAAATTCCTCAACAACCGCCTCGTTTTGAATGCCGTCAAAGATGTTGCCAACGCTGTAGGCACGATCTCCTACAAACTGATGGCAGGGATAAAGCTCACCCCAAGGGGTAACGGCAAAATACTCTGTACCGGAGCCACAACCGGAGATGCGCTTGTAAATGCAGGGACCGCCTGTTAAATCAATCATATAATGATAAAACGTGAACGGCTTGCCGTCTCTTTTTCGTGCAATCATTTCCTTTGCCAGAACTTCATATTGCTCGCAAACGGCTTTTATATCCTCGTCGGTTAGTGCATAGGGGTCCCCCGGTGCACAAACAACCGGTTCCATGGAAAGCTCCGTAAATCCCAAATCCAGCATATGTAAAATATCCTTTGTAAAATCGGGATTATGGTGCGTAAATGTGCCGCGCATGTAATACCCCTTATTTCCTCTGGATTCCACCAGCCTTTTAAACTTGGGAACAATCGTATCGTAGCTCCCTTTTCCGGAGACGGTTTTGCGCAGACGGTCGTGCACTTCTTTTCTGCCGTCTAACGAAAGCACCACGTTGTGACACTCTTTGTTTGCAAAATTGATTACATCATCGTCAATGAGCATGCCGTTGGTCGTCAACGTGAAACGGAAATTCTTGTCATGTTCCTTTTCAATAGAGCGGGCGTATGCCACGATTTCCTTGACCACATCGAAATTCATCAGCGGTTCGCCGCCAAAGAAGTCCACCTCAAGATTTCTGCGCTTGCCGGAATTTTCGATTAAGAAATCAATGGCGCGCTTGCCGACCTCTAAACTCATTAAGCCCTGTGTGCCGCAGAAATTTCCCTGTGCGGCAAAGCAGTAGTCGCAGGTGAGGTTGCAGGTATGCGCGATGTGCAGACACAGCGCTTTTACCTCGGTGTGACGGTTTTTTAAATCAAAGGCACGTCCGGCAAAAATGTCTTGCGAGAAGAGCTTGCCGTCTTTTTGAAGCGTTTCAATATCTGAAAACAGTTCGTCTAATTCCTGCTCCGTGACGTCGGGCACGTCTTTGTATTTTTCGAGCATTTCCTGCTTGATTTCGTCGTGGCTGTTGGTTTGATACCGCTCGATTACGTCGTACGCCACATCGTCCACGCAATGCACGCTGCCGCTCGCTAAATCCAAAACGATGTTATAGCCGTTTAGTTTATATTGATGAATCATGGGTTCCTCCAAAAAAATGTCGGGGCTGCAACCGGCAGCCCCGCATCCATGTTAAAATCAAATTATTTGTTTTCGCACTGCTGGTTTGCAACGCCGCAAGATGTTTTGCAAGCGGACTGGCAGGATGTCTGGCATTCACCGCAACCGCCTTTTTCTAAGCTTTTCTTTAAATCTTTTGTTTCTAATGTCTTAATTCTTGTCATAAATCACAACTCCTTTTTATGTACATTTTCTGCATAAATTATAACACAGAGAAACAGTGCTGTCAAGGGGCATACAAATTTTTCCCTGATTTTATCTGTCCCCATGTATCTCTATCATTGTGATTTCGGGAATTCTTTTTGAAAGCTCAGCGGAGCGAACCGCGTCAAACTCTTCTGCTGCGCGCACCTGATAGGTCAGCTTAATGCGTCCGTCGTTAAGCTTTTTAAACCGCGTACTTAGAATCTCAATACCCGTTTCGCTTAAAATCGCTTCGGCGGTGTCAATTGGTGCAACTTCATTTTCCGATTCCAGCACCACTTCGCCGAACACCTGCGTGTCAGAACCGATTTTCCATTTGTGCAACAAAACCTGAATAATCAGAATCAGCAGCGTTGTTGTGGCAGCCAGAAGATAAAGCCCTGCGCCAACAGCAAGACCAACGCCCGCCGTAGTCCAGATGCCTGCTGCCGTGGTAAGACCCTTTACGGAGTTTCCGCGGAAAAAAATCATGCCTGCTCCCAAAAAGCCGACGCCGGTAATGATGTTTGCGGCAACGCGGTCACCGCTGAAACTGTCGTTGGGAAAGGGCAGCATATCAAAGAAACCGTATTTGGATACAACCATCATCAGCGTCGCACCAAGCGCAACGATGATGTGCGTTCGAATCCCTGCGCCCTTTTGACGTTTGCTGCGCTCAAAACCGATAATGGCACCGAAAAGACCTGCCAGCGCGATCCGCAAAATGCAGTCTAACTGCGAAACGCCGTTTGGAAAATCAAAAAACATCAAATTCACTCCTACACTTTTTTATTATGATACCATAACGCCCCATGAAAAACAAGTAGATTCTATCTTAGTTTATAAAAATATATTGCATCTTATTAAAAAAAATGATAGAATATATTGTCAATATTTTTGCAAAAGGGAAAGGACGGTAAAATGGCAAGATTTGAAAAGAATTTATCGGAGGGAAGTGTGGTAAAACAGTTGATTCTGTTTTCCCTTCCCGTTTTAATATCAAACCTGATTCAGTCTTTATACAGTACGGTGGATATGCTCGTTGTGGGGCGGTTCGCCGGCGAGGCGGCAATGTCCGGCGTTAACATCGGCGGTCAGGTTTCGTTTCTGATTACCAATATGGTGTTTGGCCTCTCGGTCGGTGCAACTGTGCTAATTGGTCAGTATATGGGTGCAAACGACCGAAAATCGATGCACGAGACCATCGCAACGCTTTTTGTATCGTTGCTTGTTGCGGCGCTTTCGCTGACCGTTGTGATGATCGGACTGCAAGAACCGCTCCTTAAACTCATTCAGACGCCGCAGGAATCCTTTTTGGAGGCGCGGAGTTACTTTTTTATCAGCATGCTCGGTACGGTGTTTATATTCGGGTATAATGCGCTGAGTGCGGTTATGCGCGGTCTGGGGGACAGCAGAAACCCTTTGATTTTCGTTGCGGTTGCCTGCGTGGTAAACATCGTTTTGGACTTGCTTTTTGTTGCGACGCTCAACATGGGTGCAGCAGGCGCTGCGCTGGCAACGGTTATTTCTCAGGCAATCAGCATGATTTTATGTATTGTGTATTTAAAGCGCAATAACTTTATTTTTGATTTTAGTTTTAATTCCTTTAAAGGGGCATCTAAGCGCCAACTGAAACTGATTCTAAAAATCGGAATCCCCACATCCATTCAGAATGTGGCAACCAGTACGTCATTTTTGTTTTTAACGGCACTGGTAAATTCTCTGGGCGTGATGGCATCGGCGGCGGTCGGCGCTGTGGGAAAATTAAACGGCTTTGCGATTCTGCCCGGTATTGCGATGAGCACCTCGGTTTCTGCCATGTGCGCGCAAAATATTGGTGCGGAAAAGTTTGACAGAGCAAGAAAAACCATGTTTGTCGGCATGGGGATTGCAACGGGTATCAGCGCACTGATTTTTGCGATTGTTGCCGTTTTCCCCGAGGCGTGTTTGGGTCTGTTTGGTGATGACCCGGAATTTATTACCTGCGGCGTAGGTTATATGCGTGCCTTTAAATATGATTACCTGATTGCGCCACTTTGCTTTTGCTTTAACGGTCTATTTATCGGCTCCGGTCATACCACGTTTTCTCTGGTGAACGGCATCATGTCATCTCTACTGTTCCGCATTCCGGCATCTTTTCTTTTCGGAATCACCCTTAAAATGGGGCTGTTCGGCGTAGGGCTTGGCGGTCCGATTGCGTCTTTAGCAGCGCTTGCGTTCGCGATTGTGTTCTTCATGACCGGAACATGGAAAAAGCGCGTGGTGCACACAATGAAATAGGTATTTTATTCATAAAAAAGCAGGGCAGTTTTTGTTTTGAAACTGTCCTGCTTTCATTTTTATTATTTTTAACGTGCGTTGCTTGTAAGGTTTTTAATGTTGTTTGCCGCACATAGTACGGAGAGCTTTCCGCTCTCGAAGGTTAATCCGCCCTGCATGTATGCCGCATACGGTGGGCGAATGGGGCCGTCCGCAGAAATTTCGATGCTGGCGCCCGACACAAACGCACCTGCTGCCATAATTACCTGATTTTCATAACCCGGCATATCCCAAGGCTCCGGTGTTACAAAAGAGTCGATGGGAGCGCCGCGCTGAATGCCGCGGCAAAATGCGCAGAGCAGGTCGGGGTCGTTAAATTTAACGGATTGGATAATATCGCCCCGCACATCGTCTGCCTTGGGGGACACATCAAAGCCTAACAGTTCAAACATCTTTGCGGTGAACACAGCGGTTTTCAAAGCCTGTGCCACGGTATGGGGTGCCATAAAAAAGCCCTGATACATGTGGCGGTTCATACCAAGTGATGCACCAACCTCGCTTCCAATACCGGGGGAGGTTAAGCGGTAACTGATTTGTTCAACCAGCTCGGCTTTTCCTGCCAGATAACCGCCGGTTAAAGCAAGACCGCCGCCGGGATTTTTGATTAAAGAGCCTGCAATAATATCTGCTCCTATCTGGGTTGGCTCCTGCTTTTCCACAAACTCACCGTAGCAGTTGTCCACCATCACGGCAACATCGGGACGTTTCTTTTTAATCAGGCTGATTGCCGCCTCCATGTCGGAAAGTGTGTAGGAGGGGCGCCAGGCGTATCCCTTTGAGCGTTGCAGCTCTACCACGCGCACGGATTTGTCCGAAATGGCGCATTCTAAAGCGTCTAAATCAATGAACCCGTCAGGCGTTAAGGGAACCTCTTTGTAGTCGATTCCCCATTCTTTTAAGCTTGCGTTTGAGTTGCCTCGCTTGCCGATGATTTCTTCTAATGTATCATAGGGCGCGCCGGTTGCACTGACTAACGTGTCTCCCGGACGCAACATACCAAACAGGCAGGAGCAGAGCGCGTGTGTGCCTGAAACGATGGTATGGCGCACCAAGGCGCGTTCTGTGTGGAATACGTCTGCATAGATTTTTTCTAAGGTGTCTCTGCCTAAATCATCGTACCCGTATCCGGTAGAATAGCCCAAATGCGCTTCTGAGACGCGGTGCTTGGAAAACACGTTTAACACCTTAATCTGATTAAACGCCGCGGTTTCATCAATTTTTGCAAACTGCGTGCGCAGCTCCTCTTCCGCGCGCAGTCCCAGCTCATAAACCTCGCGGCTGATGCCGTATTCCGCGTTTAAAACTTGAAAAATGTCCATACTTATTTTTCCTTTTCGTGTTGATAGCCCAGCTCAAATGCTTTTAAGTTTGCATCTAAGAATTTGGGCGGAACAGTTTTGGAAAGTGCATCGAGCCAGTAGTCTTTTTCGATGGTGGAATGCTTTGCTAAAACACCAATTAAAGCAACGTTTGCCGCTTTTGCATTTCCTGCCTCAAGTGCCATTTTCAGCGCGTCGCAGGCGATTACATCGATTCCCATTTCCTCGATTTTTTCTAAAATGCGCTCTGGGTATTTTGCCGTGCCGCAGATTACGGGCATGGGGTCGGTTTTCTGCGTGTTTACGATATAGGTGCCGCCCTTTTTGAGGTAGGGAAGATAGCGGTACGCCTCAAGCTGCTCAAATGCCAGAATGATGTCTGCGCCGCCCTGCTCAATTACGGGGGAGGCAATTTTTTCGCCGTATCGCACATAGGTTACTACGCTTCCGCCGCGCTGGCTCATACCGTGTACCTCGGAAAGCTTTACGTCTTTGCCGATATTCTGCGCTGCCGCACCTAAGATTCTGCTTGCAAGAAGCGTTCCCTGGCCGCCAACGCCAACAATCATAATATTCATATTATCAATCCGTCCTTTCCTTCGTTCACTTTTTCTCGATTGCGCCGAACTTACACACGTTTGCACAAAGTCCGCAGCCAACGCAAAGGGTTTCGTTGATAACAGGACCGCTTTCCGTAATGGAAATTGCGGGGCATCCCAGTTTCATGCACATCTTGCAGTTTTTGCACTTGTCGTTGATTACATAGGTGCCGCTATAGCCTGCTTTTTTGAGCAGTGCACAGGGGCGCTGCGCGATAATAACAGACGGCTCGTCTGCCGAAATTTCTTCTTTGATGACTTTTTCTAAAAGGTCCACATCAAATGGGTCAACCACGCGAATGCGGTCCTTGCTCACACCAACTGCCTCAGCAAGCTTCACCAGATCCACCTGACGGGTGGGTTCGTTGCGGATGGTAAATCCTGTGGAGGGGTTCTGCTGGTGTCCGGTCATACCGGTGATGGAATTGTCTAAAATCATCACGGTTGATGTGCCTTTGTTATAGACAATATCAATCAGTCCGGTAATACCGGAGTGAATGAAGGTAGAATCGCCCAATACGGCAACTGTCTTTTTCGCGAAATCTCTGCCTGCAGCTTTTTCCATACCGTGCGCCGCAGAAATGCTTGCGCCCATGCAGATGATGCTGTCTAACGCAAAGAGGGGCGCTGCACTGCCTAAGGAGTAGCAGCCGATGTCACCGGACACGTTGAGTCCCAGCTTGTGGAGCACGTAGAACACGCCCCTGTGGGAACAGCCGGGGCACATAACCGGCGGACGAACGGGAATTGCCTCGTCTGCGGAGACGGTTTTTTCAGGCGTTTTGCCCAAAATCTTGTCGCGTAGCAGGCTGGCGGAATATTCCCCTTCTACGGGAAGCAAATCCTTGCCGATGACAGAAATGCCCATGGCTTTGATTTGTGTTTCTAAGAACGGGTCTAATTCCTCAATGACATAGCAGGTATCAACCTTTGATGCAAAGTCTGCAATCAGCTTTTTCGGGAGCGGCCAAACCATGCCCAGCTTTAAGATGGAAGCTTCAGGCAGCGCCTCGGATGCATACTGATAGGAAATACCGGCTGTGATAATACCGATTTTGGTATCGCGCATTTCAACTTTATTCAAATCAGAGGTTTCGGAAAATTCGGAAAGCGCTTTTGTGCGCGCTTCAACAACGGTGTGCTTTGCGCGGGCAAAGGCGGGCACCATAACATGCTTCGGAATATTCTTTTCGTAAGGAACTAAAGGCTTTTCCTCCCGCTCGCAAAGCGTAACCAAGCTCTGGGAATGGGCAACACGGGTGGAAAGACGCATGAGCACAGGTGTATCAAACTGCTCACTTAAGTCAAACGCTTTTTTCATAAAATCCTTGCACTCAGCAGAATCCGCAGGCTCCAGCATGGGGATTTTAGAAGAAAGCGCATAGTTTCTGGAATCCTGCTCGTTTTGAGAACTGTGCATTCCCGGATCATCGGCAACGCAAAGCACTAACCCAGCGTTCACGCCGATATATGACATGGTAAAGAGGGGGTCTGCCGCAACGTTTAAGCCGACATGCTTCATTGCAGAAACGGCTCTGCCGCCGGCAATAGAGGCGCCGGAAGCGGTTTCTACGGCAACCTTTTCGTTGGGTGCCCACTCGCAGTACATTTCATCGTATTTTGCACAAAATTCTGTGATTTCGGTACTGGGCGTACCGGGGTAGGAGGAAACAACGCGCACGCCTGCTTCATATGCACCGCGGGCGATGGCTTCGTTTCCGAGCATGAGTTTTTTCATATCGGGTTCAATCCTTTCGGTAATTTGAGTCTATAAAAATACAGTTTATATTGTATCTCAAAACGCAAAAAAAGTCAAGGTTTGGCGCAAAATTCCGGGATGCAAAAAAAGTATTAAAATTCAAAAAATTTCTCTTGACATTTTA
>JAZNIA010000109.1:0-5134 GCA_045577195.1 Congzhengia sp. | reverse complement strand
GGCTCACAGAACGACATGGCTACGATCCGACTTTGTTGTTTTTGACGATAGTGGCTGGAAAGAACTTTCCTATATCTTTACACCTTCTGCTGATCTCATCGGAGATGGAACAGTTTCTCCTGACTTAAAGATTAACGTTGGACCTGCTTCTGAAGGAACCTCCGGTTCATTCAGAATTCAATACGCTGAAATTTTAGAGCCTGCATATACTGCAAGCAATGTTGCAGTTAGTGGTGATCTTGAAGTAGGTAAAGATATTACAGTTAGCTGGACGGATGCAGGCGCTCTTGGCGCAGCTGATGGCTACCTCGTAAAAACATATTGCAATGGTGCGCTGATTGGCTCAACTGCAACAGCAACGACTTCTGCATCCATCACTGTTCCTGCACAGGCATACGGCAAAGCTTTAAGCTTTGAAGTAATTGCATATAAGAACAACGTAGCGTACTACACAGCAGGATATACAACAACTGGTACTGTGTCTGGTACAATTATTGAGATTTCCGATGCTGCTTTAGCTGAAGGCACATACAGTGCAAACGTAAAATACGTTGGCGAGGATGACGCATTCGCAATCATTGCAACCTACGCAGACGATACTTCCATGGTATTAGTTGACACAAAAGTGTTAACATCCGGCGAAGTAACACCGATCTCCATTTCTGCTGACGGTGCAGTAAAAGCAAAGGTATTCGTATTTGCTGGTACAGGTTTTGCAGATACTAATGTAACCCCCTTGTGCGAAGACGTTGAATTTTAAGATCATAAACTCTTCTGGAGGCTGTGACGTTTTGTCACAGCCTCTTTTGGGTTCGTGACATATTTGACTTTCTGACACCGGAAAATATCAAAATTAATATCTTGGAACAAAAAGAGGATTCTTATGAAAAGTGGACTGATTTTAGAGGGAGGTGCGATGCGCGGTTTATTTACTGCGGGCGCAACTGACATTTTTTTAGAACACAATATCACCTTTGACGGAGCAATCGGCGTGTCAGCCGGCGCAGCGTTCGGGTGCAATTTCAAATCCAAACAGACAGGCCGCGTGATTCGGTATAACGAAAAATTTTGTCGCGACAAGCGCTATTGCAGTCTGCGCTCGCTTATCACAACGGGCGATTTGTACGGCGCAGATTTCTGCTATCGACTCATTCCCGAGGAACTGGACAGATTTGACGGAGAAAGCTTTTGCAAGAACCCCATGGAGTTTTATGTGGTTTGTACAGATGTGGAAAGTGGGGAAGCCGTGTACCAGAAAATAGGGTGCGGGGAAGAGAACTACTTTGATTGGATTCGAGCGTCTGCTTCTATGCCTTTGGCGTCGCGCGTTGTGGAAATTGACGGTCGTAAACTCCTAGACGGCGGTGTATCGGATTCGGTTCCTCTTACATATTTTGAAACTTTAGGTTATGACAGAAACGTTGTGATTTTAACCCAGCCGAAGGGCTATCGAAAAGAAAAAAATAAAATGATGCCGCTCATCAAAATGAGCCTTTCTAAGTACCCGAAACTCATAAGTGCTATGGAAAAACGGCATGAAATGTATAACAAAACGATGGACGAAATTGATAAAAAAGAGGCAGAGGGTAAAATTCTGGTGCTAAGGCCCGATGAAAAGCTTCGCGTGGGTCATGTTTCCCACGATCCCCAAAAACTGCGCGCAGCGTATAACATTGGAAGAACGGTATGCACGGCGCGTCTTTTAGAAATCAAAGCGTTTTTAGAGCAATAAATGATAAACGCCATTTGAGTCAACGGAAATTTTTTTAAAGGACGAGGAGAACTTTTTATATGAAATGGTTTATTGCATCGGATATTCACGGGTCCGAATATTATTGCAAAAAAATGTTGGATGCATTTTTAAAGGAGCGGGCGGATAAAATGTTGCTTTTGGGCGATATTTTATACCATGGACCGAGAAATGACCTGCCGCGGGATTATAACCCGAAAGCTGTCATCTCCCTTTTAAACGCGCAAAAAGAACGGATTTTATGCGTGCGCGGAAACTGTGATACTGAGGTAGACCAGATGGTGCTTTCTTTCCCGATTCTTGCGGAGTACTGTGTGATACACGACAGCGGAATCACTGTGTATGCCACGCACGGTCATAACTTCAACGAAGAGTCCCTGCCACCTTTGGCAAAAGGTGATGTTCTCGTGCACGGACATACCCATGTTCCCAAAAATACGGCACATGAAGATTACATCTGCATGAACCCGGGGTCAGTTTCCATTCCGAAAGAGGGCAGTCACCACGGGTACATGATTTTTGAGAATGGAAAATTTATCTGGAAAGATTTCGATGGAAACGTCATTGCAATATAAAAAGAACCGAAGCACGGCTTGTGCTTCGGTTCTTTGTTTTTTTAAATTAGTGATTTTTCTTCCATTCGTCCGCTTTTGCGGCAGACATTCTGGTAATGTTTTCTTTCGGATAGATGGAATCCTCGCCGCCGTTGGTGTACAAAAAGTATTTTCCGTTTGCGGTCATGTAAAGGCTTTCTTCATAACCTGCAGAATCACCAATTTCGCCGCTGGTGAATTTTGAAATCAGTTCAGCGGTTTCGGTATCATACTCTACCTTACAAATAATTTTTTTCATATAATCGCCCTCTTTTACATTTGATAAGCAAGTTGCTTTACTATAATATATCATAATTTTGCAAAAATATCAATTTAAAATTATAATAAATTTATAATTTGTTAAAAAAGGCGAATCCACGCAAGTTTTGAGTATCCTTATCAATAACTAGAAGCCAAGGGGATGGTTCTACTGTCCTTGTCCCCACTGTCCTTTTGGCGAGGTTATAGAAAGCATTCGAAACTGTTCAAACTATTATAATATTTAAACTGAATGAACAAAAAGAGCTAACTGACATCAAAATCAGTTAGCTCTTAATTTTTAATATTTAATATTTAATGTTGCCAAATCGTTGCCATTTTCATTTGAAAATGCCCAAAAACGGCGTGGCTATGCGGTTTTTACTCCGCGATTTATTATTCCCACTCAATGGTTCCGATCGGCTTGGGAGTAAGATCGAGCAGAACGCGGTTGATGCCCTCTACTTCGGAGGTGATGCGGGCGGTAATTTTGTGGAGTACCTCATAGGGGATTTCTTCAATGGTGGCACTCATTGCGTCAACGGTATTGACTGCGCGGATAATTGCCGGCCAGCCCTCGTAGCGCTTATCGTCTCTGACGCCAACGCTCTTCATGTCAGGCACCGCAATAAAGTACTGCCATACCTTTGAAGCCAGACCGCAGATGTCAAATTCTTCTCTTAAAATTGCATCTGCTTCGCGCAGTGCATGGAGTCTGTCGCGGGTGATTGCGCCCAGGCAGCGTACGCCAAGACCGGGGCCGGGGAAGGGTTGGCGGTAAACCATTTCGTCCGGCAGACCGAGCGCAGAGCCTACAACTCTGACTTCATCTTTATAAAGGAGTTTTACGGGTTCAACGAGTTCCATCTCCATATCCTCGGGAAGACCGCCAACGTTGTGGTGCGCCTTTACGCCGTCGCTTTCTAAAATATCGGGATAAATGGTTCCCTGCGCGAGGAAAGAAATACCTTCCAGCTTGCTTGCCTCTTCGTCAAACACTTTGATAAATTCGCCGCCGATGATTTTACGTTTTTTCTCAGGCTCTTCTACGCCTGCAAGTAAATTCAAGAAACGGTCTGTTGCGTCAACATAAATCAGATTTGCATCAAGCTGATTTTTAAATATCTCAATTACCTGCTCGCTTTCGCCTTTGCGCATTAATCCGTGGTTTACATGAACGCATACCAATTGTTTGCCGATAGCTTTGATTAATAGCGCGGCAACAACGGAAGAGTCAACGCCACCGGAAAGTGCCAGTAAAACTTTTTTATCACCAACCTGCGCGCGGACCTTTTCCACCTGCTCTTCGATGAATGCATCGGCTAAAGCTTTGGTAGAAATACGTTCCATAGATTCGGGTCTTTTGTTGTTGTCCATAAATGTTCCTCCAGTTCTTCATGTATATAGTGTTTCATTTTAAACTGATTCAAAGAGCGGCGTAGAGAAGTAGCGCTCGGCAGTGTCGGGTAAAACAGTAACAACGGTTTTGCCTTTTCCAAGCTTTTTGGCAAGCTTTAAAGCACACGCAACGTTTGTTCCGCTGGATATGCCGCACATGATGCCTTCCTTTGATGCAAGCTCTTTTGAGGTTTTAATTGCTTCCTCGTCTTTTATAATACAAATATCATCGTAGATTTTAGTGTTTAAAATTGCCGGGATCACGCCGTCACCAATCCCCATTTGCAGGTGCGTGCCGATTGAACCGCCGGAGAGAATTGCTGCGTGCTCCGGTTCGGCTGCCCAGATGGTTATGTCCGGATTTGTTGCCTTTAAGCATTCGCCAATACCGGTAATCGTGCCGCCGGTACCAATTCCGGAACAGAATCCGTGAATCGGTTTTCCTACCTGACGGAGAATTTCGGCGCCTGTTTGCGTGCGCTGAATTGCGGTGTTGGCAGGATTTTCAAACTGCTGCGGAACGAACACGTTTTTGTCTTCCGCTTTCATTTTGAGCGCAAGCTCCAGACATTTTTCAATACAAAGTCCGATGTTTCCGTCATCATGAATCAAAATAACCTCGGCGCCGTAGTGCTTCACGAGCTTTCTGCGCTCCTCGCTTACAGAATCGGGCATGATGATTTTGGTTTTGTAACCTCGTACAGCACCGACCAAGGCAAGACCGATGCCCTGGTTTCCGCTTGTAGGTTCCACGATAACGGTATCTTTATGTAACAAGCCTTTTTCTTCGGCATCGTTTATCATGTTAAGCGCGGTACGTGTCTTTATGGAACCGCCGACATTTAGCCCCTCAAATTTTACGAGAATTTCGGCGCTGTCGGGATCGGCAATATGATTGAGTGAAATCATTGGCGTTTCGCCGATTGCCTCTAAAATATTCTGATATACCATTCTACCATTCCTCATTTTTAATCTGCATACCCTATATTATATTTCAAAATAACACAAATTACAAGTCATACTTATGAAAAAAACAAAATTTTGGAACTATTTACGATTGCTTGAGTATTTTTTTGCTTTAATTTTACAAATTGGTTTTGTTACAATTTTTGCGTTTAAAATCAAGAAAAAGGCG
>JAZNIA010000108.1:0-2881 GCA_045577195.1 Congzhengia sp. | reverse complement strand
ATCCAGCTTTTCCAGTTCTACACCAATGACCGCATGATAAGCTTTGGCAAATGAGGTTTTATCGATTTCTTTTCCGTTAATAAAGTAGGATTCATCGCCTGAGTTTTCTTTAATTTCCATATAATATGACTTCTCCGGCATAATCACCTCAACGCTATTTACATCCGTAATAAATTCGCGGTGAATGTTGTTGCTCATCATATCAATATATGATACTTCTAAAAAGGCAAGACTCGTTTTCGGTACAGTATAGACAGTGTCTGTATCATTCATCAATAAGTAACGGTAATTTCCGGTTTCGTTACCGATTTTTACATCATAATTTCCATCAACCATCCCTACGGAAAATGTTGCATATGGGTTAGCAAATCCGTATTGATTAAGGTTTTTCGCGTGATCCTCCACGACCGATGATGCGCGGAACTGTGTCAAACAATCTAAAACATCATAAACCAGTGTTTGTCCGTTTACTTCAGCATATACAGGCTCTAGCATTTTCCATTGCATAGTCGGTTTTGCTTCTGTGCCAACATTAATACATTCAAACCGAACTGCCATATTTCCTGTCTTTTTCATTGCAAAATGGTTTAGGGAGCTTAAATCATCCGTATTTACACTAAAAAGATTTAAATCACGCAGTGATTGACTTGAAGGAATCATGCTTTTCGTTCCATAAGCGTTTCTCAAATAAATTTGCGAATCATTAGACAGCATAATGTAATAGTTTTGTCCGTCCAGTGTCGCGCTTCCGACAGTAATTGTTTTCACTGTGCCGTCTACATGGTGCACCTCTGCAAATCCCGTTGGTTCATGAAAACCAAATGCAGCTTTCTCATCATCCGTTCCAGTAATTGTCTGCTTTACTGCAACATCAGAACATGCACTTGCCAAGGAATTTACAGCAACCTGACTTACACGGATCGAAGCATCATCGTTTAATACCCACTGTCCGTCAATCCGTTCAACTGTATATTCTTCCTGTTCGTTTTTTACTCGTATTTTTGCAATGGTTTCGCTTTCTGCTTCATATATGCTTTGAACTGTGTTTCCTGTTGTCTCTTCTGCACCTTGCGGGACTGGTTCGGATTGACCGTCCGATGTTATAAAATACAGCACACCGCCCAAAACGGCCAGGATAACAACCATTATGATGATGTTCCGATATAGCTTCATATATCTTCCTCCGTAATCCTAGTTTACATATTTATTGTACTACATTTGGCTTATTTTTTCAAGTGTAACATCATGTTCGTTACAAAAAGTTCTTGAATTATATGAATAAAGAAAAAAATTTTCAAAAAAACTTGTACATCTTTTTTTCTATATGATATAATAGATGCGAATTTATTTTTGGAGGTAAATTTTATGCGAATTGACTTGTCATGTCCTGTTGAAAACCAAGGGACAATTGTTAAAACAAATTCTGAAACAAACGAACCCTATCTTTTGATGAAACTCTTTAACCTCAGCGATAAAACAATATCTGCTATAAATTTTCGCGTGTTGTCATACGACGCAAACGGCTCAGAGCTTGGTGAAATCCCGATTGAATTAAAGGAACTTGCTGCTGAACCAAAAACATATTTTGCCGAAAACAAAGGAATTTCATTGATCGGTGCAGAGAATGCGAAAAACTTTGTTGTTGCGGTAGACCATGTTGTGTTCTCGGACGGCTCTTCTTATATGCCTTCTGAGGAAAATACGATAGAAGTTGACGAAAGCGAAGCTTCAATAGATGACGCTCTCATACTACGTAGATTTATCCCCAATGCAGTTTGTTTTTTCTCCAAACCTCAAAATATGTATTGGAAATGTCCATGCGGGCGCGCAAATTTCATCGATGCTACACATTGCGTACGTTGCGGCAATGAAATGGCTGATATGGAGGAAAAGTTTTCCTCTCACGAGGCTTTACTGAAAACGGTTGAAGCAGCAGAACAAGAAGAATTGCAAAAACAGGAAGAAGCGATCATGCAGGCTGCTTTGCAAAAGATGCAAAGAATTGAAAAAGTAAAAAAAGTCGCATTGATAGCAGCTATCGCCTTGGTGACCTTTGTACTTCTTTTTGGAATTGTATCTTTGGCTTTTAATGCATACCGAAATAACGCTGCACAAAAAGCCGTTGCAAATGGAGACTACTACAAGGCATATGAGTTGTATCGGAAAACGGGAAATGAAAAAATTGCAGATATTATTCCTTATGTTCAAGGAAATACAGCTCAAAATCTGATGAACGGCGGCTTTCTGGCGTCCGATGACAACCATATATACTATCTTGCCTTTGATGGTTCTACCGACAGTTATTTTCTTACAAAAGAAAACAAGGCTACACATGAAAAGCAGATCTTAACTGAAGCTGCAGGCGGTTCTTTAAATGTGACCAATAACTGGATATACTATCTGAATGTCAACAATTTTTCCGTGGAACGAATTTCCAAAGACGGACAAATTACACAAAAAATCATTGATGTAGAGGCTAGCAGTCTTGCTGTAATTGGTGATACAGTGTATTATATCCAAACTGATTTTGATAACCCAAACAATTTGACGAAGGAACAATGTCAGGCTTTGGCAGCTCAAGGACAAATGAAAACGTATAATCATCTGTACAAAGCAGACGTCAACAGCACTGAAATAAAACCGGAACTTGTATTTGGTGAAGATATTGTGGCGTTTGCAATTTACGGCAATCGGATTTATTACCAAACATATAGCGATGACATCTGGCAGTGTTATAATTTGCGTTCTGCGAACTTAAACGGCAAAGATATAAAGACTGTTGTTGATGTTCCTATCTACTCCTTTTTAATTCGCGGAAATAGCCTCTACTATGTAGAATTTTACAATCCAAATTATAAAGGCATTCAAGATATTGGAACAG
>JAZNIA010000107.1:0-5015 GCA_045577195.1 Congzhengia sp. | reverse complement strand
GCTGCTTTTTTTATTCGAGAGAGAAATTCTTCACTATCAAGAATAACTAACGCAGTATCTCCAAAGTTCCTTAATTCCTCTTTTTGTTCATCATCAAATTCAAACTTATCATTCTTAGGATCAATATATGTCATGCAAAATACATACGAATTTGACAAAACAGTTGGTATTATCGTATCATTTAATTTATGATGTTCACCGGTTTCTTTTATAATTAATTCTCCCTCGTTGATATGTAACATACCTTCATAGGAATCGCCTAGCCGTCCACCTATAACTTAACTTTTCCCGTCGCTGTAAGCATTTGTCTGCAGGACCATATCAACAGAACCATCCTTTTCCCCTCGCGCCTCCTTATCTTCCCCCCATTGCGTGTTTTTAAAAAATACTTTACACATCAAAGGTTTTGTGATAAAATTAAAAAAATTGTAGGTATGCAGAAAGGACAAGTTCTTCATGACAATATTTAAAAAAATCCCCGAAGGCTTTCGCGAAGAAAATGGATTTTATCATTTTGATACAAGTCTCTTGCACGATAAGAAGACAGGGGTGTTTCGTATCCACACCAATAAACAAATGGCTCTTCACAACTTCAACCGATACCATATTAAGCCTGTTGTATGCAGCGGCGAACCGATTCCGGATCACACGATATACCTTCTTTGGGAAAATGCTGATGGCTACGGTGTTGCCTTGGCGCTGGTTGACAAAGACGTGCAGGCATGGTTTACCCCGGAGGAGGACGGTTTTGCAATCGAAATGAAAGGCGAGCTGACGGAAGGCACACTTTGCCTGATGTATACCGCAACAGGCAGTGACCCGTATGAGCTGACAAAATCCGCGGTAGCCGCAGTCTGCAAAAAAATGAAAACCTTTAAACTGCGCGAGGAAAAGGCAATTCCAGCATTTGTTGATTACTTTGGTTGGTGTACCTGGGACGCTTTTAAAGCCGACGTAACGGCGGAAAAAGTATTTGATGGGTTAAATGTCTATAAAGCTGCAGGTTTTCCTCTTAAATTTTTACTAGTTGATGATGGAGTATGGGTTATCGACGACGATGCACGACTTACTGACATTGCCGTAAATTCTGAAAAGTTCCCCTGCGGATTTAACCACATGGTAAACAAAGCAAAGCAAGAATACGGGATAGAAATTTTTGGATTGTGGCATTGTTTTCAGGCGTACTGGCGTGGAATAAACGCTGACAGTTCTATTGCAAAAGAGTATCGCTATTTGGAAAAAGAAATAATTGATGCTCCCTGGGAAAAGGATGCAAAACCTGTTACCATCAGACCAATCCACCCTGACGATATATACCGTTTTTATAACATTTTTCATTATTTTATTAAAACCCTCGGCGTTGATATGGTTAAAATTGACGGACAGAGCACAATGGAAGAATTCGGAGCAAATGTAATGCAGGCATATCAGCGCGCCATGCAGGCATCTGCCTCAATGTACTTCAACAAACAGATAATCCATTGCATGAGCGCCAGCACGACCGTTGCCTACAATATGCTTGCAACCAACTGTCAGCGCAACAGCGACGATTATGTCGTAACAAATAGCTTAGAAAAACAAAAGGAACATGTCTATGTAAATGCAATCAATAACATGTTTACCTCAAACTTTTGCATCCCTGACTGGGATATGTTCCAGAGCCATTCCACCACTGCAGAGTTTCATGCTGCTGCAAGAGCAATTAGCGGCGGTCCTGTTTATGTGTCTGATTATCCGGGCAAACAAAACTTTGACATTTTAAACGCGCTTGTTCTGTCGGACGGAACTACGTTAAGATGTAAAACGCCCGCTCTGCCTGCACGCGACAGTCTGTTTGCTGACCCATGCAAGAACAAGACGCCTCTTAAATTGTTCAACCTGACCGCCTGCGGTGGTGTTCTCGCAATGTTTAACTGTTACGAAAAAGAAGAACCTGTACTATGCCGCTTCTCCTCTTCCGATATTGAAGGCTTAATAGGAGAAACCTTTGCCGTATACAGCTTTAAAAACAAAACGCTGACACGGATGGAAAGTACTGATATTTCTGAGCTTGAAATTCCTGCAAATGAATTTGAAATTCTCAGCTTCATGCCAATTCATAACGACCTGGCACCTCTAGGGCTTCTTGACAAATACAACGGTTCTGCCGCAGTTATATCCTTTGATTCTGATTCAAGTGGCAACTATATCGCATCCTTTGCCGACGGCGGCAAAATCGGCTTTTACAGTAAAATGAAGCCCACGAAGGTAACCGTCAACGACTATGCGGTTCCCTTTGAATATGATGCAAACGGACTTCTTACGGTAAATTGTGAAACCATCGGCAACACTGTGATAAAAATTGCATTTTCTTGCAATTCGTGATACAATAAAGAAAAGCATGAAAAATACAAGGAAAGCTGGATTATGAAAAAAAACATTTGGGAAAACGTATATTACCGTTTAAGTGACGAAACAGAAATCAAGTTGTCGGTGCTTTTTTGTATCCGCTACGCCGATATGCCGATTTCAGATATTGAACTCAAGCACTTTATGCTGGAGGCAACCAGCGTAGACTTTATTGACCTGTGTTCTGCCATCAGCACGATGCATGCTGATGATTATATCAAAACGGTTTGGCGGGACGAAATCGAAAAATACGATTTGACCCCGCGCGGCGGAGAGCTTTTGGATATGTTTGAGGACAAAATTATGGCAAGCGTGCGCGGTGCGTTGCGCCGTACCATTGACGAATATTTCCGCCGCAAACAGGAAAAAGCAAAGGTTCGTTGTGAAATCGTCCCAGTCACAAAGGATACATATGCGTTGGACATTGAACTGAAGGAAGGCAAAAACGGACTGCTTACCATGTCGTTGTTTGTTGGAAACCGCGAGCGGGCGATTTCTCTGCGTCGCGGATTTTTAGAACGGCCCATGGAAGTGTACTCCGAAATTGTAGCACTTTTGTCGAAGCCGCAGGAAAAAGAATCTGAATAAATTCCACAAAAAAATGATACCCCGAAGACGTTATGCCTTCGGGGTATTTTGGTTTTGTTTTATTTTACGCCAAACAATAGTTCTCCATAGGTCGGGTACGGCCAATACCGTTCTCCCACCAGGGTTTCCAATTCATCTGCATCGCATCTTAAAGTCTGCATATCGGGCAGAATCGTGTTTCTGTAAAAAGTTGCAACACCCTGCGCGTCACTGCCTGATACCGATGCCAAATCCTTCTCCAGCTGCTCAGTTTTTGCAAACAGACTTGCAGCAAGGTCGGAAATTCTGGTCATAAGCGTGGTTTCTACCGTAGCATTCATGTTGCCCGGCAGAGTCTGCTTCATGGTTGCCACCTCGCCTAAATCCTTCAGGTATGCAAAAACTGCAGGAATAATTTCTTTTTTTACCATTTCCAGCATGGTCAGCGCTTCGATGTTAACCGTTTTACTGTAATTCTCCAGCAAAATTTCGAGGCGGGAATGCAGCTCAATCTCTGTGAAAATGTGATGTTTTGTAAAAAGTCGGATGTTTTTCTCATCCACCAGGTGCGGAAGCGCTTCCGCCGTGGTTTTAAAGTTGGAAAGGCCACGTTTTGTTGCCTCTTCCTGCCATGCTTCGCTATAGCTGTTGCCATTAAAGATAATGCGTTTATGCTTTTCAACGGTTGCCTGAATCAGCGCATGCAAATCTTCTTCCACGGTAGGACTTTGCTCCAAAGCGTCTGCAAAGCGGCTGAGTTCTTCCGCAACGATGGTATTAAGCACAACGTTTATATCGGAAATAGAATCTGATGAGCCCAGCATACGGAACTCAAACTTGTTTCCGGTAAAGGCAAAGGGCGAGGTACGGTTTCTGTCCGTTGCGTCTTTTGAGATTCTCGGCAGTACGGAAACGCCAACCTCAAACTCCTCTGCTCCGTGGTGAATATAATTATCGTCTTCGTTTACGATTGCGCGCAAAACGTTTTCCAGTTCTTCACCCAAGAACATAGACACAATCGCCGGCGGCGCTTCTGCCGCACCCAGGCGACGGTCATTTCCTGCCGTTGCTACGGAGATGCGCAGCAAATCCTGATACTCGTCCACCGCTTTAATCACCGCCACCAAAAACAGCAAAAACTGCGCGTTTTCCATGGGAGATTCACCCGGCTCTAAAAGATTTATGCCCGTATCTGTGGACATAGACCAGTTATTGTGCTTACCGCTTCCGGCAACGCCGGCAAATGGTTTTTCATGAAGCAGGCACGCTAAGTCATGCTTGAGTGCCAGCTTTTGCATATATTCCATAATCAGCTGATTGTGGTCAGCTGCGATGTTGGTCGTGGAGAAAATCGGCGCCAGCTCATGCTGCGCGGGAGCAGCTTCGTTGTGCTCGGTTTTTGCGGTTACGCCCACCTTCCAAAGCTCTTCGTCCAATTCTTTCATAAAGGCGCTGACACGGTCTTTGATTCTTCCGAAATAATGGTCGTCCATCTCCTGACCCTTCGGCGGCATTGCGCCAAACAGCGTTCTTCCCGTAAAAAGCAAATCTTTTCTTTGCTCATACATGGCGCGCTCTACCAGAAAATATTCTTGTTCTGCACCAACCGTTGTAATCACACGCTTTACATCATGCTTTCCAAAAAGTCTTAAAATACGGAGCGCCTGCAGGTTCAGTGCTTCCATGGAGCGCAAAAGGGGCGTCTTTTTATCAAGCGCTTCACCGCCATAGGAATAAAAGGCAGTGGGAATGCATAGCACACAGTCTTTAATAAATGCGTAGGACGTGGGATCCCAGGTGGTATATCCTCTTGCCTCAAACGTTGCACGCAAACCGCCCGAAGGGAAGCTCGAAGCGTCCGGCTCACCCTGCACCAGTTCTTTGCCGGAAAACTCTAAAATCACGTTGCCGTCATTCATTGGCGAAATAAAGCTGTCATGCTTTTCTGCAGTGATGCCGGTCATCGGCTGAAACCAATGGGTATAATGGGTCGCGCCGTGTTCAATTGCCCAATCCTTCATTGCTGCAGCCACAACGTTTGCAACACTTTTGTCCAAGGG
>JAZNIA010000106.1:0-7267 GCA_045577195.1 Congzhengia sp. | reverse complement strand
TGGCTCACAGAACGACATGGCTACGATCCGACTTGTTTATAACCACTATAAAAGAATCGGAAGCAAGCATGCGAAAAACGATGTGGATATTCAAAAATCCAACATCTTGCTTTTGGGCCCCACCGGCTCGGGTAAGACCTTTTTGGCGCAAACCCTTGCTAAAATATTAAACGTTCCCTTCGCCATTGCAGACGCAACAACACTGACCGAAGCAGGTTATGTGGGCGAGGACGTAGAAAACATTTTGCTGAAATTGATACAGGCGGCAGACGGCTCGATTGAAGAGGCTGAGCGCGGTATCATTTATATAGACGAAATCGACAAAATTACCAGAAAATCCGAAAACACCTCTATTACCCGTGACGTGAGCGGTGAAGGTGTTCAGCAGGCACTTTTAAAAATTCTGGAGGGTACGGTTGCCTCTGTTCCGCCGACCGGTGGTAGAAAACATCCCCATCAGGAATTTTTGCAGATTGACACAACAAACATTTTGTTTATCTGCGGCGGTGCTTTTGATGGAATTGAAAAGATTATCGGCAGACGCACGATGTCAAAGGCTCTGGGCTTTGGCGCGGACGTAAAGAGCAAAAACGATTATAATGTAGGCGAGATCTTATCCAAAATCGAAACGCAGGATTTGCTCAAGTTCGGTATCATTCCCGAACTGGTTGGTCGTCTGCCCGTCGTGGCAACCTTGGATTTACTGGACAAAGATGCGCTGGTTCGCATCATCAAAGAGCCGAAAAATGCAATTTTAAAGCAGTACAAAAAACTGCTTGAGCTGGACGGCATTGCGCTCAATATGGAAGACGCTGCCGTTGAAGCGATTGCACAAAAGGCGCTGGACAGAAAAACAGGCGCACGCGGTTTGCGCGCTATCATTGAAGAGGCGCTTTTAGATGTGATGTTTGAGCTACCCTCGGAGGAAAACATTGAGAGCTGCACCATCACGGAAAAGTGCATCACAGACAAAGAAACACCTGTTATTACACGTAAAAAGGAACGTGCGGAGAGCGACTCTGCCGCATCATAAGGAAAATCAATATTGAGGCTGCCGTTTTGACAGCCTCTTTTTAGAATTGAGGGATACAATATGGAACTAATTGAAATTGGACAGATTGTAAACACCCACGGGATCAAAGGAGAAGTCAAATTAAATCCCTGGACAGACGATTTGTATGACCTTTTGGACTTAGATGTTTTCTATAAAAAAGACGGAAGTGCTCTAGCGGTCGCATCTTCCCGCGTACATAAAAACACGGTTTTGATTCAGTTTCGTGAGATTACGGATATGGCGCAGGCAGAAAAGCTGCGCGGAACAACCCTTTATACGGAAAAAGTGCCTCTGCCGGAGGGACGGTATTACATCAAGGACTTAATCGGTTTAACGGCTATAGATGAAAACGGAATTGTTGGTACGCTTTCTGATGTGTTTAACACGGGCGCAAATGATGTGTACGAAATCAGAACCGAGGACGGGAGAAGACTATATCTTCCGGTGATTGACGGTGTAATCGGTGATGTGGATTTGAAAAAAAAGACAATTCATGTTACCATTCCGGAAGGACTTGAAGATTAACGGAGGAAAACCATGCGTTTTGACATTTTAACTCTGTTTCCTGACATGGTGCGCGCTGTTTTAAGCGAAAGCATCATCGGGAGAGCGGAGAAAAACGGGTTGCTTGAAATTTCTTATATCAATATCCGTGACTTTGCAAACAATAAGCACAACAGTGTGGACGATTACCCTTACGGCGGCGGGCAGGGCATGGTTATGCAGCCTATGCCGATTTACAGTGCGTACCAAAGCATTTTAAAAGCCGGTGGGAAAAAGCCGCATACCATTTACATGTCCCCGCAGGGCAAACTCTTTGACCAGAACACGGCAATCCGTTTGTCGAAAGAGGACCATATTGTCATTTTGTGCGGTCACTATGAGGGCGTAGATGAGCGCGTACTGGAAGAAATCGTAGACGAGGAAATTTCCACGGGAGATTACGTGCTGACGGGCGGCGAAATTCCTGCGATGACGGTGGTTGACGCAGTTGCGCGGATGATTCCGGGCGTGCTTTCCTGCGACGCCTCCTTTGAGGAGGAGTCTATCTATAGCGGGCTTCTTGAACACCCGCAGTACACGAGACCACCGGAGTTTTTAGGAAAAGCTGTTCCGGAGGTGCTCCTTTCCGGGCATCATTTAAACATTGAAAAATGGAAACGGAAAAAGTCTTTAGAATGCACCTTAAAGAAGCGTCCGGACCTTTTAGAAAAAGCAGATTTAACGGAAAAAGACAGAATATTACTCGATGAAATAAAGGCGGAATTAGAAGATGAATCTTGAGGAAAAACGAATCACGACCGAAACCTTATATGACGGAAAAATTGTTCGTTTAGAGCGCGATTTAGCACTGCTTCCTGATGGAAGCGAAGCCGTGCGCGAGGTGGTTCGTCACCCCGGTGGCGTAGGCGTTGTTGCGGTGGATGATGAAGGGTTTGTTTATCTTGTGCGGCAATTCCGTTACCCTTTTTCAAAAAGTACGCTTGAGATTCCTGCAGGTAAGCTGGATCGGGGAGAAGACCCCGAAAAAGCCGGTGCGAGGGAACTCATGGAGGAAACAGGGCTACGGGCAGAGAAAATGGAAAAACTCGGCTCCTTTTATGCCTCTCCCGGCTTTTGTGACGAAGAATATCATATATATTATGCAACGGGGTTAACACAAGGAAAATCCAACCCCGATGAAGACGAATTTGTAGAATGTGAACGAATTGCGCTCGATGGTTTGATCTCTATGATAGAACGAGGAGAACTAAAGGACGCGAAAACCGTGATTGGAATTTTAATGGTGCATAAAATGCGTAATACATAAAAAGGAGGAAACCGCGTTGTTTGGCATACTGAATGTATATAAGCCCAAGGGCATGACGTCGCATGATGTGGTTTCCGTTCTGCGGCGTACACTCCATATGAAACGCATTGGCCACACGGGCACATTAGATCCGGACGCCGAGGGCGTTTTGCCTATTCTACTTGGGAAGGCAACAAGGCTTTCAGACCTTTTGATGGCGGAGGAAAAACGTTATTTTGCAGGCGTCAAATTAGGCATTGTAACCGACACGGACGACACAAGCGGAACGGTTATAAAAACCTGCGAGCCTCAAGTATCAGAAGAAGAAATCATGGCGGCGGCAGCGCGCTTTTTAGGGAAAACCCAGCAGATTCCGCCCATGTATTCTGCGATAAAAGTAGACGGACAAAAGCTTTACCAGCTTGCAAGAAAGGGAATAACCACCGAGCGGAAGCCACGGGAAATCGAGATTTATTCGCTGGAAGTATCCGATGTAGAAAAAGATTTCTTTCATTTACATATTCATTGCTCAAAGGGCACATATATCCGCGCGTTATGCCGCGATATTGGTGAGGCTTTGGGCACCGGTGCTGCTATGGCATCATTGGTGCGTGAACAAAGCGGATGTTTTACATTGAATCAATGCTATACCTTAGAACAGATTGCAGAAGCTGCCGAAAAAGGCTCTGTCTCGTCACTTTTAATCTCGGTCGATGAAGTACTTGCAACTATTCCATCTGTTTGCGTCAATGACGAAACAGCCGCAAAAATTAAAAATGGAATTCGTCTGCGTCCCAATCAGTTGGGAGTGGATAAGATTAAGGAAAACAGCTTACTGCGTGTGTATCACGAGGGCGCGCTCTTGTGCGTATTAAAAAGCGTGCTGGATAACGGACAGATTTTAATGGCAATGGATAAAAGCTTTTATTAAGTTTGGAGGAAACGGCTTGAAAACGGTTTTTGGTCACGCGTTTAACTTCATAGAAAAGCAGGGAACAGCGGTATCCCTCGGAAACTTTGACGGCGTGCACTTAGGACACCGAAAGCTCCTTGGCGATTTAACCCGTTTGGCGCGCGAGCAGAAGCTGTGTTCTGTTGTCTATACCTTTTGCGAGCACCCGCTCAGTATTTTGAGACCAAACGAAAAACTACAGCTTTTGTGTGACCGGGATACGAAGATTTCGCTGTTGGAGGAGACGGGCGTTGATGTTGCCTGCTTTGCAGATTTTAGCGAGGTATGTAATCTTACCCCCCGTGACTTTGTAAAAGAAATTTTGGTGGACAAGCTAAACATTCGGCAGGCGGTCATCGGAGAAAACAACCGCTTTGGCAAACATTCTGCGGGAGATGCAAAGATGCTCATAGAGCTTGGCAGAGAGTTTGGTTTTTCGGTACACGTTACAAAACCTTATACGATTGACGGCGCAGTTTGTTCCAGTTCTAAAATACGGGAGCGGATTCTGTTAGGCGATTGTCGGGGCGCAGACAAGCTTTTGGGCAGACCATATACGCTCCAAGGCACAGTAACAGAGGGAAAGCATCTGGGCAGAACCTACGGGTTTCCAACGGCAAACCTGATTCCGCAGAACGAAATTGCGCTTCCAAAATACGGTGTGTATGCCACAAACGCGTGGGTTGACGGGTCAAAGTACGCTGCGGTCACCAATGTGGGTGAAACAAGCTTTGATAGAGCCAAAATAGTCAGAATTGAGTCCAATCTTTTTGACTTTAATCAGGATATATACGGAAAACAACTAAAAATTGAATTTTTATACCGCATGCGGGATTTTATTCCCTTTGAATCTGTAAATCAACTCAAGAACCAATTAGAGCAAGATAAAGAAAATCGCCTTAGGGCGGAGGAGGTACAAGAATGAAGGTTACATTACTGCAACACACGGGCGACCCTGAAAAAATTATTGCGAGCGCTGCAAAACTGTGTTATTCGGAAAGCGGTGTTGAAAACATTCTAGATGGATTGACGGAAGAAAAAACAGAGAAATTTATAAATATGCTGATGAGTCTGGGCCATCAAAGCCCCATAGAGCATGTTTCCTTCACATTCGGAATTGAGGGTGTGAGCCGCAGTCTGCTTGCCCAGATCACGAGACACCGCATCGCAAGCTATAGCGTAAAATCCCAGCGCTATGTCAAAGAGGGCATGTTTGAATATATTGTTCCGCCGGAAATTGAGAATAATCCCGAGGCAAAAAAGGTGTTTTTGGAAACCATGGAAGCGGACCAGAAGGCGTATGACTGTCTGACCGACATTTTATTCCGCAAACACTATGATGAACTCCTTTTAGCGGGAGAAAATGAAAAAACGGCAAAAACAAAGGCGGAGAAGCTTGCGATTGAAGATGCAAGATTTGTTCTGCCCAATGCCTGCGAAACGAAAATGGTTGTTACGATGAATGCAAGAAGCCTGATGAATTTCTTCCACCACCGTTGTTGCACGCGTGCACAGTGGGAAATCCGTGCATTGGCGGATGAAATGCTTCGCTTAGTAAAAGATGTTGCGCCAACGCTATTTCGCTATGCAGGTCCTTCCTGCGTCAGCGGTGCTTGTCCGGAAGGAAAGATGACCTGCGGAAAAGCTGCTATTATGCGCAAAACCTATCTGGAGGAAAAATAAATGGGTAAGCTGATTGTCATTGAGGGTGTTGACTCAAGCGGTAAAGAAACGCAAACCAAGCTTTTATATGAATACATAAAAAAGTTGGACCCGGATGTAAAAATGCTGTCCTTTCCGGATTATGAGAGCGATTTTTGTCTTCCGGTTAAGCGATATTTAGCGGGTGATCTGGGAGACGATCCGGAGTCGGTGAGTGCGTATGCCGCATCATCCTTTTACGCGATTGACCGCTACGCAAGCTATAAAATGAAGTGGGGCAGCTTCTATGAGGCAGGCGGAACGGTTGTGTGTGACCGTTATGTTACATCAAATATTGTGCATCAGGCGATGAAAATCAAAAACGATACAGAAAAAAAGCAGTTTATTGATTGGCTTTCCGATTTTGAGTACAAAAAGCTAGGACTTCCTGTTCCGGACGCTGTGATTTTCCTGGACATGCCGCCGGAATGCGCCCGCATGCTGATGGCAAACCGCAAAAATAAGATTACAGGTGAGCAAGAAAAGGATATTCATGAGAAAAACCAAACGTATTTAGAGGAAGCATATCAAAATGCAGTTGGTGTATGTGAGCATCTGGGGTGGCACAGAATCCGATGCGCAAAAGGTGACATTGTGCGGGAAATTCAGGAAATTCATGCCGAAATTGTGTCGATCGCAGAAAAAATTTAAAATAGCATTCGAGCATTCGGGAGTAAATAAGAGAAAAAACGAGAAAACGAGACTTTGCAAAACTTATTTTAATTTTTGCAAAAAAGTACTTGACAAACGATATTCCTTGTTTTATAATATTTAATGTTGCAATTAGGACTACAGATAAATTCTGTAATAATTTAGGAGGTTAAAACATGAGTACATTTATGGCGAAAGCCCATGAAGTGGAAAGAAAATGGTACGTAATTGATGCTGACGGCAAACCGTTGGGTAGAGTAGCAGCTCAGGCAGCTTCTATTTTAAGAGGTAAGCACAGACCCGAATTTACTCCTCACGTTGACTGCGGTGAATTCGTTATCGTTATCAATGCAGCAAAAGCAGTTCTTACAGGCAATAAGCTTGACCAGAAAGTTTACTACAGACACACAGGCTATGTTGGTGGTCTGAAAGAAGTAAAATACAGCAAGCTGATGCAGGAAAGACCGGAATTTGCAATGACAAAGGCAATCAAAGGCATGCTCCCGCACAACACACTGGGCGCTAAAGCTTTGACCAGACTCAGAGTATATGCCGGTGCAGAACATGATAACGCAGCGCAGAAACCTGAAGCTTGGACTTTAGAGATTAAATAAGGAGGAGAATAGATATGGCAGACTTTTTCTACGGTACAGGAAGAAGAAAGAAATCCGTCGCAAGAGTAAGACTTTTACCCGGTAAAGGCGACATCATTATAAACGGCAGATCTTTAGACGATTACTTTGGTCTGGAAACCTTAAAAATCATCGTAAACCAGCCCTTGGTTCTCACAAAGACAGAAGGCAAGTTTGACATTTATGCAAACGTTGTAGGCGGTGGCTTCACAGGTCAGGCTGGCGCAATCCGTCATGGTATTGCAAGAGCGCTTTTAGAGGCTGACGAAGAGACCTACAGACCGCTTCTGAAGAAAGCTGGCTTCCTCACTCGTGACCCGAGAATGAAGGAAAGAAAGAAATACGGTCTCAAAGGCGCACGTCGTGCACCCCAGTTCTCAAAGAGATAATCACTTATCTTACAGAGTATTCAAAAACCCCGAAACCATTACGGTTTTCGGGGTTTTCTTTTTTTAGTTTTTCTTTAAATTTATAACTGCTTGATAAAG
>JAZNIA010000105.1:0-8106 GCA_045577195.1 Congzhengia sp. | reverse complement strand
AGCAGGTGCTCTGCCGTGGGCAGCCTCCTGCATATCGCAGTTAAAATAATTATATGCAAACACCGCGCATCCAACCGGTGCAACACCGATGGAGGTTCCTTCGATGCCCAGCTCGTCAATTACCTCTGCAACCAAACGGTGCACAATACCGTGGGTGCAGCCGGGGCAATAGTGCAGCGGCACGTCACAAAGGGCGTGCGGTCTTTTAAATACCTGTTCCATTATTTGTCACCCCCGATTAAATTCTTTACCGCATCAATGATTTCATTGGGGTACGGGATATTACCGCCGGTTCTGCCGTAGAAGTGAACCGGGATTTTGCCGTTTATGGCAAGACGTACGTCTTCTATCATCTGTCCCATGCTCATTTCCACTGTCAGAATTGCTTTTGCGTTTTGTGTATGCTTTAAATAAGCGTCAGCAGGGAAAGGCCAGAGGGTAATCGGGCGGATTAATCCTGCTTTGATACCCTGCGCGCGCAGTTCGTCAACCGCATTTTTGCAAATGCGGGCAACAGAACCATAGCCTGTTAAGATAAATTCTGCATCGTCTGCCTGATAAGCTTCATACTTACACTCGGCTTCTTCAATTTGTTTGTAACGCTCGTAGCGCTCTAAGGTCAACTTTTCAAGCTCGTTCGGCTGGATATACAAGGAGTTTACAATATTGTGCTCGCGTTTCATTTGAGTGCCCGTGGTTGCCCATGTTTTTTCGGGGATTTCACGTGTGGACTCTTTCTTTTCAAACACAACGGGTTCCATCATCTGACCCAACATACCGTCTGCCAAAATCATAACAGGCGTTCTGTAAATGTCAGCGAGGTCAAATGCATCCTGCGTCATGTCAACAATTTCCTGCACGGAGCTGGGCGCTAAAACGATTAAACGATAGTCACCGTGACCATGCCCTTTAGTTGCCTGGAAATAGTCAGACTGCGCGGGCTGAATACCGCCGAGACCCGGGCCCGCACGTACAACGTTAATAATTACGCAGGGAAGGTCTGCACCTGCCATATAGGAAATTGCTTCTGCTTTTAAGCTGATACCGGGAGAGGAGGAAGAAGTCATAACACGCGCACCTGCGCCTGCAGCACCGTAAACCATGTTTGCTGCAGAAACTTCGCTTTCCGCCTGCAAAAATACACCGCCGATTTTCGGCATACGCTTTGCCATGTATGCACTGATTTCCGTTTGCGGCGTAATCGGATAACCGAAAAAGTAACGGCAGCCGGCGGAAATTGCAGCTTCCGCGATGGCTTCATTGCCTTTTACCAAAACTTTTTCTGCCATGTTTTATATCAATCCTTTCTGTTAAAAATCTTTTATTTGTAAACCTCAATTGCGCAGTCGGGGCACATGGTTGCACACATTGCGCATCCGATGCAAGCATCGGGATTTGTCACCTCAACGGGTTTGTAGCCTTTGCTGTTCAGCTTCTGAGCAGCCGGTGCTAAAATCTTTTTCGGGCATGCGGAGGTGCAGAGGTAACAGCCTTTGCATACATCGTCTAAAATTACAACTTTTGCCATATCAGTCAAACCTTTCTGCCCACAAAGTAAAAGATGAAATCGGGTCTGACAGTGGGCGCGCAGACCGCGAGGTTATAAACTAAATCTTTAATAAATGCCGGTGAATCACAAAGAGCTTGTCGGAAAATGTTTCCAAAAGCTCAGAAGCTACCGACTCCGGCGCACAAACGTATTTTACGGGAAGATTTGTTTCCCTGCTGACAGAAGCGACAATTTTTGCTCCCTCGGAAACAATCTTTGCCGTTGTTTCGTCGGCAAGGTTGGTATCAGAAATCAGTCCGGTTATGGTAAGACGGGAAGCGGCTTCAATTGCCGTCTTCATATCAATAATTTCGGATACTGTACCGGTTAAGGGGCGGCGGGTATTGACCACAAGATACATCTCGTAATCGGCAGCATCAAAAAACTGCTTATACCGTCCCAGTGCGATTGCACCGTCATCGTCACCGCCGACGTCTAATACAATTGCGGCGTCTTTCACCTCAAAGATTCGCATAATTTCCGGCGGGAGAACGGGAATATCCACGTTGGTGCCGGCGTAGGCAGGCGCCATAACGGTGATGCCAGACTGCTCTAGCAGCGTGCGGGAATCATTGGAGCGAAAATAGGGATTCACAATGTCTAAATCCACCAAAAATACGGTTTCGCAGGTTTCTTTTAAAGAAAGAGCAAAGTTTACGGCAAACTCCGTTTTTCCGCTGCCGTAGTGCCCTGTAATAATATAGATTTTGCTCATACTTTCTATCACACTCAAATTTAGGAAATTACAGTTTATTATAACATAAATTTTTTGTGATGTACAGTAATTTTCGGAAAAAAACTGATTTTATTTACATTTTTTTATCAAATTCGGCTAAAAAACAGAATGGCTGTGTATGAAAGGCGTTTTCCCTAATCAATATTTTGTGAACAGGGGGTTGATTGACTTTTATCAAAGAGCCTTGGTATGGTTGCGTATGAGTCCCGAGAAGCACTCATTCATGACCCTAAGGTAGAGGAGGCAGAATTTTTGTCCGCTGAGGCGGGAGAAGCAATTAAAACCAATATTTAATGAACGGGTGGAAAACCATTCTGTTACATAAAAATCAGGGGATCGCCCAGCGACCCCCTGATTTTTTGTTATCGTTTAAAATATGCATTTTGATAAACATATAAAACAATTTTCAGTGTTTTAAAGTTTCAGTACAGCCCCCAAAATGCCGGCAATCACAATAAACACGATGGGGTGCAGCTTCCACTTGTTTGTGGCGAACAAAAAGCCTGCAAACATGATAAGAACGCGCCAGTCTAACGTAGTAAACACCTGCACAGGACTTTTCCCGTCTGCAGAAAGAACTGAGGAGAAAATCAAGCCCAAGGCAACCGAGGCAATCATGCCCACAACTGCGGGACGAATTCCGTAAAACGCACGGTCAACAAATTTGTTTCCTTTGAATCTGTCCAGCATGGTACCAATGATTAAAATAATAAAAACGGATGGGGTAATCAGACCCAAGGTTGCCACAATCGCGCCCAATATACCGGAGACAGTGAAACCCGCATAGGTGGAAACATTTACGCCAATCGGACCGGGTGTCGATTCTGCAACAGCAATCATATCTCCTAAAAATTCACGGCTGAACCAGCCCAACCGATCGGCAATTTCGTTTAGAAAAGGTATGGTGGCAAGACCGCCGCCAACAGCAAACAGTCCGGTTTTAAAAAATTCAAAGAAAAGCTTTAAATAAATCATTTTTCCTGCCCCCCTCTTCTGTCACGCCTTATAAGCAAACCCAAAATTGCACCGGCAACGACGAAATAGATGGGTGAAAGAGCAAAGAAAAGGGACAGGATGCAGGATATAATTGCTAAAACGAGACAAATTTTGTCTTTCACAGCGGCTTTTCCCATTGTGAACACGGCGTTTATCACAAGCACCGCAACGATAATGCGGATTCCGGCAAAAATGTGTTGCGTAATTTGGTACTGGGCAAAATTTTGTAAAAAGCGTGCAATGACCAGAATAATCATCACCGAAGGCGTTACAACACCGAGTGTTGCAAAAATACCGCCCAAAATCCCTTTGACCTTTCTACCAACAAATGTTGCTGTGTTTACAGCAATCACGCCGGGGGTGCATTGCGAAACGGCGAAGTAATCCAAAAGCTCCGTTTCCTCGCACCACTTCTTTTTATGGCAAAGCTCTGCTTTCATTAACTCCAGCATGGCATACCCACCGCCAAAGGTAAAGGCGCCGATTTTAAAAAAAGCCAAAAACAGCTGCAATATTTCTTTCATAGCACCATCCCAAAACAATAAAATATAAACGTGCAAAACGCAAATACCAATTTCCCGATTTTTGCTGTTTTGCAACTCAAAGTATAGCATAATCCATATTTACTGTCAATCCCGGGATCTAAAATCCGAGGAAATTTCCGGCAAAACGGCAAAGTAAATTTTATATTGCTCTTTACTTTTTTTGCGGAATGTTGTACAATAAAAAAAGTAGGTTATCGGGAAAACGAAAGGTATGATAAAAACCTGCACACCAAAAAAAGGAGTGGAATCATGATTCATGTAATATTCGATATGGACGGAACGCTCCTTGATACTCAGAGGATTTGCATTCCTGCGTGGGAATATGCGGGGAACAATCAGGGAGCCTCAGGTATGGGAGCGTGCATTCCCGAGGTGTGCGGCATGAATGAAAATGGATATACCGCGTATCTGACGGAACGTTTTCCGTTTTTGAATGCAGAGAAATTTAAGCAGGACGTGCGAACCTATATCTTAGAGCACGGCACGGTCCGATACAAAAAAGGCGCAGGGGAGCTACTTGCCTTTTTAAAGGAACATCATATTAAAATGGCGATTGCCTCCGGCTCGTCCAACAAGTCTATTATACACCATTTGACAGAGGTTGGCGCGCTGGACAAGTTCGATGTGTTGGTGGGTGGCAAAGAGGTTTTAAACGGAAAACCTGCACCGGATATTTTTCTTCTGGCAGCAAAGCGGCTTGGTGCAAACCCTTCGGACTGTTTTGTATTCGAGGATTCCGAAAACGGCATTTGTGCAGGACACGCTGCCGGTATGAAATGCATCGGCGTGCCGGATATCGTCGGTTTTGGAGAGAAAGTAAAACAGAAAATGGTTGCAGAGCTGACTGATTTATCGGAAGCAATTGCAATCTTAAAGCAATATCTTGCGTGAGGAGAAAGAAAATGGCAGTAAAAACGATTTCTTCTGCTGAAAATGAGTTGATGAAAAAAATCATAAAGCTGAAATCGAAAAAGTATCGCGACCAGTTTGCAATGTTTGTTGTAGAGGGAGAGCGGTCTGTAAAGGATGCGGTTTCATCGGATTTTTCGGTAGAAAACGTGATTATGACCGAAGATTTCTATCAAAACCGTGGCGGACAGTTGTTTTCTAAAGAAAACTGCATTGTCACAACGGAGAGCGTGTTCGGTAGGCTTTGTGACACGAAAACACCCCAGGGCGTTTTGGCTGTGGTGAAAACAAAACCTGTATCAGATAAACTTTGTGGAAATCGGTATATTTACTGTGATCGCATTCAGGACCCCGGCAACGCGGGAACAATCATTCGCAGTGCAGATGCGTTCGGCTTTGCCGGTGTCATCTTTTCAAAAGGCAGTGTGGACGTTTTTTCGCCCAAGGTGATTCGGTCGTCTATGGGCTCAGTATTTCATATTGAGGTGCGCACCGAGCAAAGCACAGAGTTTTTGGAAAAGGCGAAAAAGGAAGGATATTCTCTCTGTGTTACGGCGCTGCACAAAAGCAGTGTTCCGCTCCGAGAAAGTGTGTTTACAGACAAGCAGATTTTTGTAATCGGTAACGAGGGAAACGGCGTGTTGGATTCGGTACTCTCTCTTGCTGACCAGGTCGTTCATATTCCAATGCAGGGCATGGCAGAATCGCTAAATGCGGGCGTTGCCGCCTCTGTTTTGATGTACGAGGTGTCGCGTCATGAATGAGTTTATGGAGATTGCATACAATGAGGCACTTCTGGCAATGGAAGAGGGCGAGGTACCCGTTGGCGCGGCAATTTTTTGCGGACGCAAACTGATTGCAAAGGCACACAACCTTTGTGAGCAGACAAAGGACCCGACGACGCATGCAGAATGTCTGGCGATAAAAAAAGCACTGGCCGCGTTGGGGAAAAAGAATCTTTCCGATTGCAGTCTGTATGTTACGTTAGAGCCTTGTGCCATGTGCATCGGTGCGGTGCATCTGGCAAAAATTAAGCGTGTGTATTTCGGTGCATATGATACAAAAAGCGGTGCTTGTGGCGGACGATTAGATGTAGCGCAAAGCGGTTGTTTTGATTATAAAACAGAAATTTACGGAAGTATTGAGCAGGTTGCGTGTGAGCAACTTTTAGAATCCTTTTTTCGTAAAATAAGAAAGGACTGAAAGCCTTGGCTGAAACAATATACCGAAAGCCAATCAAAAAAACGGATATGGAGACCATGCTTTTCATGATTGCACCGATTTTAGACGAGGGAAAATCAGTAAAAATCACCGTGACGGGCTTTAGCATGTACCCGTTGGTGTCCAGTCGTCGCGACGCGGTTTTGCTAAAGAAATGCGGCGTGTTGAAAAAAGGTGATGTACCGCTGATTCGGCGTGCAGACGGAAGCTATATTCTGCATCGAATTGTAAAAGAAAAAAACGGTGCCTTTGCCGTGATGGGCGATTATGAGACAAAAGCGGAATACCCCGTTTATCGGGAACAGGCGGTTGCTGTGGCGGAGGGATTTTATCGCAAGGGCAAATACATTTCCTGCCGCGGGTGGGTCTATCGGCTGTACTGCTTTTTCTGGATGCGCACAAGATGCATAAGACCCTTTTTATTAAAAAGCATGGCGATATTGGCAAATAGAAAATCAAAAATGAAACGATAAATGATGCAGTTTCATGATTCAAGTGTGTTATAAAAAACAAATGCTGAGATTTGGGGGAGTTTTGAACGATGAAAATTACATTTATGGGTGCAGGCAGTACAGTATTTGTGAAAAATGTAATCGGCGACGTATTATTGACCTCGGCAATCAATGACTGTGAAATTGCACTTTATGACATTGATAAAACACGTCTGGAGGAATCTTATCTTGTGGTCGGTGCGCTGAACACAAAGTACAATGGTGGAAAAGCAAGAATCACCAAGTACCTGGGTGTAGAACAGAGAAAAGAGGCGTTAAGAGGCGCGCGTTTTGTAATTAACGCCATTCAGGTGGGGCTATACGATCCTTGTACCATTATTGACTTTGAAATTCCGAAAAAATACGGTCTGCGCCAGACCATTGCGGATACATTGGGTATCGGCGGTATCTTTAGAGGTCTTCGCAGTATTCATGTATTAAAGGATTTTGCACGGGACATGGAAGAGGTCTGCCCCGATGCATGGTTTTTGAATTACACCAATCCCATGTCTATTTTGAGCGGTTATATGCAACGGTACACCGGTGTGAAAACCGTAGGCTTGTGTCATAGTGTGCAGGTATGCACCGAGGGCTTGCTGAAAGGTCTCGGCATGGAAGATGTTGAAATCGGCAACGAGCTGATTGCAGGGATCAACCACATGGCATGGCTTTTGAAAGTGAAGGACAAAGACGGAAACGACTTGTATCCTGAGATCAAAAAGCGTGCAAAAGAAAAGAATGCCACCGAGAAGCACGACGATATGGTTCGCTTTGATTATATCGACAAACTAGGCTACTATTGCACGGAAAGTTCTGAGCACAATGCAGAATACAATCCGTTCTACATTAAGCCCGCTTATCCGGAACTGATTGAAAAATTTAACATTCCGCTGGACGAATACCCCAGAAGATGCGTAAACCAGATTAAAAACTGGAGCAAACAAAAAGATGAACTTTTAAACGGCGGAGATATTGCGCATACACGTTCGCGCGAATATGGATCCAGGATCATCGAAGCAATGGTAACAGATACACCTTATAAAATTGGTGGCAACGTGTTAAACAACGGTGCAATCGACAACCTGCCGCAGGATGCCTGCGTAGAGGTGCCCTGTCTGGTTGACGGAAACGGTGTTCATCCGACTCATGTTGGCAGACTGCCTGTGCAGTGTGCAGCGATGAACATGACCAACATCAACTGTCAGTTGTTAACCATTGAAGCAGCCAGAACGCAAAAAAAAGAGCATATCTACCAGGCTGCCATGATGGACCCCCACACGGGCGCACAGCTTTCCATTGATGATATAATCAAAATGTGTGACGAGCTGTTTGAAGCGCATACAAAAGCAGGGTATCCGATTTTCTGATTGTTTGAATGAAGGATTAAACAAGGAATTAACAAGGGATTTGCATGTTTCTATGTAAATCCCTTGTTTGCATATATAAGTCTTATAAGGCGACCTCTGTGCATTCTGTCTAAAAGTAAATCGAAAGACGGAACTTCTTAATTGTTTTCGCTGAAAATGCGCATTAGGCTTTCGTATTTGTTGACAAAACAAGCGCCTGTGTGGTAAAATAAAATTGAAAAAAGGACAATAATTTTTGTTTTATACGCCTGAAATAAAGCAAATACCAAAATACAAATTCAGGCAGAAAGGG
>JAZNIA010000104.1:0-2194 GCA_045577195.1 Congzhengia sp. | reverse complement strand
GTAAAACCAGAAGTAACACTTGGTGAATATAAAGGTTTAAAACTGGAAGATATTGCGCATACTGTAAGTGACGAAGACGTGGAAGAGGAACTCAAAAGACGTCAGGAACGCGCTTCTCGTCAGGTAACGGTAGAAGACCGTGCTGTAAAAGAGGGAGACACTGCAAACATCAACTTTGAAGGCTTTGTAGATGGTGTTGCATTTGCAGGCGGCAAAGGCGAAAACTTTGATTTGGTGATTGGCAGCGGTCAGTTTATCCCCGGCTTTGAAGAACAGATTGTCGGCAAAAACATTGGTGACGAGTTTGAAGTAAACGTAACCTTCCCTGAGGATTACCATTCTGAAGAATTAAAGGGCAAGGCTGCTGTATTTAACACAAAGGTCAACGCAATCAGTGTAAAAGAATTGCCTGAACTCGATGACGAGTTTGCAAAAGACGTCAGCGAATTTGATACCATTGACGAATTAAAAGCAGACATCAAAGCAAAACTGCAGGAGAGCGCAGACGCGCGCACAAAGCAGGAAAAAGAAAATGCTGCCGTTGACAAGGTTGTTGAAAATATGACAGTTGATGTACCTAGCTGCATGGTAGATGCAAGAATCGAAAGCACAATCCGTGAAAACAGTGCAAGAATGGCGCAGCAGGGTATTACCTTTGAACAGTACTTAGGCTTTATGGGCACAACAATTGACCAGTTCAAAGAACAGATTAAGCCCAGCGCTGAACTGCAGGTTAAGGGCACCTTGGCTTTAGAGGCAATTGCGAAAGCTGAAAATATTGAAGTGAGTGACGAAGATGTGGAAGCAGAGCTGAAAAAGATGGCTGAGGCTTACAACATGGAACTCGAAAAGATTAAGGAAATCATGCCCAAAGAAAACATCGAAGGCATGAAAGAGGATATGAAAATTTCTAAAGCGTTAGACTTTATTGTTGAAAACGCGAAGTGGACAAAAGCTGCTGCTAAGAAGAAGACAACAACGAAGACAGCAACAAAGACAACAACCAAAAAAGCAGCAACTGAAAAAACAGAAGGCGAAGAAAAGCCGAAGAAAACCACAACAAGAAAGAAGAAGACAGAAGACGATACAAAGAAAGACGCGTAAATTATTGGCATAACGGAGGGTAAATCAATGAGTTTAGTACCGGTGGTAGTGGAACAGACCAGCAGAGGAGAACGTTCTTACGACATCTATTCCAGACTCCTTAAGGACCGAATTATTTTCTTAAGCGAAGAAGTGAACGATGTAACTGCAAGCTTAGTTGTTGCACAGATGCTGTTTTTAGAAGGGGAGGACCCGGATAAAGACATTCAGTTCTATATCAACAGTCCCGGTGGTTCCATCACCTCAGGTATGGCGATTTACGATACCATGCAGTATATCCGTTGCGACGTTGCAACCATTTGTGTGGGCATGGCAGCATCTATGGGTGCTTTTCTGCTCTCAGCAGGTGCGCCGGGCAAACGTTTTGCGCTTCCTAACAGTGAAATCATGATCCACCAGCCCTTAGGTGGTATGCAGGGTCAGGCGACGGATATTAAAATTCATGCGGATAGAATCATTCGAATCCGTGAAACGCTGAACAACATTTTAAGCCAGCGTACCGGAAAACCCTATGAGCAGATTTGCCGTGACACGGAACGCGATAATTTCATGTCGGCAAAGGAAGCGATGGAATACGGGTTGATTGACAAAGTAATCGAGTCCGCAAAGGAACTCAAATAACCGACCCAAAGACGGAATGTCTAAAAAAGGGGGCTGTTTTTCTGACAGCCCCTTTTTTAAAGAAAAGATAGGGTTTCACAAAAACAAGCCCTGCTACATAAAAGTAATCTTAGAACTTACTTTTGCTGTCTGCAAAGTTTGCCCGTTTTGCACGCAGTAAATCAAGCGGGCAGAAAGGCTGTGTTTCATACATGGAAACAAGAAATGAAAATCCGCCGGTAATCCGGTGCAGTTTCTGCGGGAAATTTGAAAATGAAGTAGTGAGACTGTTTGAGGGTCCCGATGTATGCATTTGCAACGAATGTATTTCTCTTTGCAATCGCTATCTAGGAGAAAATTATGACATTTCGGAACCGGAAATCAGTTTAACCGGACTTCCGAAACCGAAAGAAATCAAAGAAATTTTAGACCAGTACGTAATCGGGCAGGACAAGGCAAAGAAAACCCTTTCTGTTGCGGTTTATAACCA
>JAZNIA010000103.1:0-4938 GCA_045577195.1 Congzhengia sp. | reverse complement strand
TAGCTTTAACACAACCGATTCCTCGCCGTTTGCCAGATGCTCTACAGTAGGAAACGTATTTAAAAAACGGGTATAATACTCTTTGACTGCTTCCACCCTTGTTTGCTGCAGCATAATTTCTGACAGCCAGATGCGGTAAGGGTCTTTTGTTTCGCGCCAGGGCAGTTTGCGGGCGTTTTTGTCAAACCACGGAAGCAGCAAAGCGGGCAATTTTCCCAAACAATTCATTTTATTTCGGTTCATGAAATTCTCCTGAATCAATTTCTTTTCCTTTATTATACGCGAAGAGCAGGCGAAAGTCAATTCTCCTTGCATTCTTTCGAAAAAATGTATATAATATAAGAAGAACACATAGCGAAAGGATAAAACATATGGGTAGAATATATCAATCGGTGGAAGCGCTCATCGGAAAAACACCGCTTCTGGAGCTGACAAGGCTTTCCAAAGAGGAGGGGTTAAAGGCGAGACTTTTGGTAAAACTGGAGGCATTTAACCCAGCCGGTTCGGTAAAAGACCGCGCGGCAAAAGAAATGCTGGACGAGGCGGAAAGACAGGGCTTGATTCATAAAAACACGGTGATTATTGAACCCACCAGCGGGAACACGGGCATAGGGCTTGCCTCTATCTGCGCCAGCCGCGGGTATCGTTTGATGATTGTGATGCCGGAGACGATGTCCGTTGAGCGCAGACAGCTGATGCGGGCGTACGGTGCAGAGCTTGTGCTCACAGAGGGAACAAAGGGCATGCGCGGTGCGATTGAAAAAGCGGAGCAGCTCAAAAAGGAGATTCCGGGTAGCTTCATTGCGGGGCAGTTTGTAAATCCTGCAAACCCGAAATCGCATTTCCTGACTACGGGACCCGAAATCTGGGAGGATACAGATGGAACCGTGGACATCTTTGTTGCAGGCGTGGGAACTGGTGGCACAATTTCCGGTGTGGGTGCATATCTAAAGTCTAAAAATGCTGATGTTCAAATTGTGGCAGTGGAGCCTTCGTCTTCATCTGTTTTGTCTGGGGGAGTGGCAGGAGCGCACAAGATTCAGGGCATTGGCGCAGGCTTTGTGCCCGAGGTGCTGGACACGAAAGTTTACGATGAAATTATTCCCGTTTCCGATGCGGATGCGTTTTCTGCAGCAAAAAATCTTGGCAGAACGGAAGGGGTTTTGGTTGGCATTTCTTCCGGCGCGGCGCTTTTTGCCGCCATGGCTTTAGCAAAACGGGAGGAAAACCGCGGGAAGACCATTGTGGCACTTTTGCCGGACACGGGAGAGCGGTATCTTTCCTCCGGTGTGTTTGATGACTAAAAGGAAAAATGTGCACAAAAAATGAAAATGATGAATTCAATTTTTTATTTTAAAAAAGCCTTGACATTTGAAAAGAAAATGGGTATAATATATAAATGCATTGAATCGGAAATATCTCCTGATTGGCAGGAAGAAAGGTGGCAAACAATATGATTTGCGATTTGAGCACAGTGTTGAACAACGACGGTGCTGCCCTGGATATTTCCGGTGTGATTTCTCCGGAAACGGGAGCACTTGGCGCAGACATTGCAGTTAAAAATGGTATTTCGGTAACGGGAAAAATCCTTTGCCGGGGCGATGTGCTTGATTTATCCGCTCATGTGGAGAGCGATTTTCAGGTGAGCTGTGCAAGATGCTTAAAGCCTATTTTTAAGACCATGTCCTTTGATTTTGAAGAGACACTGGCGCAGGAGGGCGAAGAAATTACAGACCGCGATTCTGTCATCGTGTTCTCAGGAGCAACGATTGACCTGTCTGAAATCGTGATCAGCAATGCGCTTTTGAATCTCTCATATAAGTACTTATGCAGCGAGGATTGCCGCGGTATCTGTCCGAAATGCGGAGCAGATTTAAACGAGGGCAATTGCGGCTGCACGCATGACGAGATTGATCCGAGATGGGAAAAATTAAAAAATTTTAAGTGATAAAAATGCAGGAGGTGTTAGACCATGGCAGTACCTAAGAGAAAAACCTCGAAGGCGAGACGTGATAAAAGAAGAGCAAACTGGAAACTTTCTATTCCCGGTTTTATAGCTTGCCCCAAATGCGGTGAGCCCATCATGGGACATAGAGTGTGCAAAGCATGCGGATATTATAACGGCAAAGAAGTTATAAAGAAAGAAGCGTAATCGACGTAAAGAGGGTAGAGAAGGCAAGGTTTGTCTTCTCTATTTTTGTATGAAAACGAAAGGAGGGAAATACATGAAACAAGGTGCATACGTTTCGTCGGTAGACATAGGAAGCATTGCTGAGGAACTGGAAATCGTACGCGGTGACTTGATTTTGTCTGTTGATGGAAAGCCGGTTACCGACTATTTGGACTACAAGTTTTTAACGACCAGCGAAGAAATTGTGCTGGCGGTCAAAAAAGAAAACGGAGACGTCTATGAATACGAAATCATTAACGAGGATTTAGAAGATCTAGGCATCAATTTTGACAATATGCTTTTTGACAGTCCGAAAAGCTGTCGGAACAAGTGTATTTTCTGTTTTATTGACCAGATGCCGAAAGGTATGCGCGAAACGCTTTATTTTAAAGACGATGATTCCCGCCTCTCATTTTTATACGGCAACTATGTTACGTTGACCAATATGGAGGACAAGGATCTGATGCGCCTGATTTCCTACCGCATTTCCCCTGTGAACATTTCCGTACATACGACAAACCCCGCACTTCGCGTATCCATGCTCAAAAATAAGCGAGCAGACCGCATTATGGACCAAATGCGTCTTCTTTTTGACCACGGGATTGAGATGAATATGCAAATTGTGCTTTGTAAAGATATAAACGATGGCGCAGAGCTTGACCGCACGCTTTCGGATTTGGAATCGTTTTTGCCCGTGGCAAGAAGCGTTTCAGTTGTTCCGGTTGGGCTGACAAGGTGCCGTGAGGGATTGTATCCGCTAGAGCCGTTTGAAAAACCGGATGCAAAAAAGGTTTTAGACCAGATTCATGGCTGGCAGGCGAAATTTTTGGAAAAACACGGCACACGGTTTGTGTACGCATCAGATGAGTTTTATGTAACAGCAGGTGTTCTAGTGCCGGAAGAGGCGGAATACGAGGACTTTCCGCAGATTGAAAACGGTGTAGGAATGCTGGCATCTATGGAGGCGGAATTTATGCGGGAGGCAGAAAACAGCGCCCTTTTCGCACAGGAAACCGGCAAAACCATTGTTGCTACGGGAGAAATTTCCTACGAATTTATAAAAAAGCTGGTAAATTACGCAAAAATGCGATATAATATAAATGATATAGAAGTTGTTGCAATCAAGAATCAACTGTTTGGCGGAAAAGTGACCGTTTCGGGGCTTTTAGGCGGAAAGGATTTGATTTGCGCGTTGCAGGAAAAGCAGGCAGATCGGGTGCTGATTACGGCATCCATGCTCAAAGCGGACGAAGATATTTTCTTAGACGACATTCCCTTAGAAGAAGCAAAAAAGGCGCTCTCGGCGGAGATTATTCCCGTACCGAATGACGGAGGTTTGTTTTTGCGGACACTTCTGGGCTGTAAGTGACGGAAGAAAGGACGTACAGATGAGAAAAGCAACTGTTGCAATCGTGGGACGCCCCAATGTGGGAAAGTCCACACTGTTTAATAAAATTGTGGGAACCCGCGTGTCTATTGTAGACGATACGCCGGGTGTTACCCGTGATAGAATTTATGCGGAGGCAGAATGGTTAAACCGCCGGTTCACGCTGATTGATACGGGCGGTATCGAGCCGAAATCCGATGACGAGATTCTGCGCGGCATGCGGATGCAGGCGGAAATTGCCATTGAGCGTGCAGATTGCGTCATTTTAATGACCTGTGTTCACGATGGACTTACCGCAGCAGACGCAGACGTTGCTGCAATGTTGCAAAAGGCAGGTAAGCCTACGGTGCTTGCAGTAAATAAGGTAGACCATGGCGGACAGCCGCCTATGGACTTTTATGAGTTTTATAATTTGGGACTGGGGGACCCCGTCGCCATATCTTCCACACATGGATTAGGCGTTGGTGACCTATTAGACGAAGTGTTTGCAAAAATTCCGTCTGAGCTTTTAGACCAGGAAAAGGAAGAGGATGATGCGTTGCGCGTTGCGATTGTGGGCAAACCAAACGCAGGAAAATCCTCGCTGATCAATAAAATTCTAGGTGAAGAACGCGTGATTGTCAGCAACGTTGCAGGCACAACCCGCGACGCCATTGATACCGTATTTGAAAAGAACGGACAAAAATATGTCCTGGTTGATACGGCGGGCATGCGAAAGCGCGGAAAGGTAGACGAGGGCGTGGAGCGCTATAGTGTGATTCGCTCGCTGTCTGCCATTGACAACTGCGATGTGTGTGTCATTGTGATAGATGCAAAAGAGGGTATTTCCGAGCAGGATTCCAAGATTGCAGGGTACGCCCATGAAAGCGGAAAGGCGTCGATTATCGCAATTAACAAATGGGACCTGATTGAAAAAGATACCAACACCATGAAACAATTCCGTGAAAAAGTGTATCATGAGCTGGGCTTTATGCTTTATGCACCGCAGGTTTATATTTCTGCTCTCACAGGACAGCGCATTGAAAAACTCTTTGACTTAATCGGATATGTGCATACGCAGCATAGCATGCGCATTAAGACGGGTATGCTCAACGACGTATTAAATGAGGCAACCATGAAGGTACAGCCGCCGTCCGATAAAGGCAAACGACTCAAGATTTACTATATGACGCAGGCTTCTACCTGCCCGCCCACCTTTGTCGTATTTGTAAACAACAAAGAGCTGATGCATTTTTCCTATCTGCGGTATTTGGAAAACCAGATACGCGGTGTATTTGGTTTAGAGGGAACACCCGTTCGATTTATCGTGCGGGAACGGCAGAATAAAGACAGCGGCAAAGAATAAGGAGGACAGGTTATGGTTTGGGCACTGATCATCAGC
>JAZNIA010000102.1:0-13054 GCA_045577195.1 Congzhengia sp. | reverse complement strand
TGACATAACACAAAAACCATCTTATTATGCCTTTAAATGATTAAAAGTTAATGATATAGTTTCTGTGTTCTATCAACAAATAAAAACATAGCAAGATGAAAGCAGACCTTGTAAAAAGAACGCTGGGACTAACTACCCCATAGATTTCCGTAAGATGGGCAATGTCATCTTTTCAGAGTTATATACTCATCATATATAACAAGTGGTGTCCTGTTCCAACATTGTTGGTAAGGAGGGTATTTGAAGAGATATGGTGTCTCTACTTGGTAAAAGCAAACCTGAACAAGTTTGAAAATGGTTGATAACCTATAACTGGAAACCTCAAAATGTTGTTTTCATTTATAACCCCTTTAAACAGTAGAAAACTTGCTTTTTTTACTGTTTAAGGGGGGAGTATTCTGTTTCCTAAAATGATTAACACTTATATCACAATATATCAGCAAGGGAAACAGAATACAAAGGGGAAATAAATGCGTTAAAATGGTCTGATATTGAGGGAAATAAAATACACGTTCGCAGGAGTATAGCACAAAAGCTGAAAGGCGGCGATCGTGAAACGCCCCCGAAAAATAAATCTTCATACCGTACACTGTAGATGCCGAAGCCGCTAATAAAAATATTGGATGAGCATAAAGCACGACAGCGGTCCCTAAACGGTTTTACGGAAGATTTGAGAATTTGTGGCGGTATAAAATGCCTGCGCGATACGAGCCTTTCTAATAGGAATACCCAGTTTGCAAAGGAAGCGGGGCTTGCGCATATCCGCATCCACGACTTTCGACATACCCATGCAACTCTGCTTATAAACGAAGGAATAAACATCCAGGAAATCGCACGACGTTTGGGGCACTCCAATGTGGAAATTACGTGGAACACCTACGCGCATTTGTATCCACGCGAAGAAGAACGTGCAGTGGCGATTTTGGACAAAATCGCATAAAAACGTGTAAAAATCGTGTAAGTAAAATAAGAAACCGCTCAATAGAGCGGTTTCTTATTGTTTTGGCGGAGAGGGAGGGATAAAGTCTTGCTCCGCAAGCCTTGCCTGCTCGACGACCGTGAGCTTTGCTCACAGTACCCGTCTTCGCACCATCTTCGCTAAAAATATGCCACTGGCATATTTTCTTTACGCTCGATGCCCCCTCGGGGTTCGAATCCCTACAAACAAAAAAAGATTTCGCAGCAGAAGCTGCAAAATCTTTTTGGCGGAGAGGGAGGGATTCGAACCCTCGAACGGGTATTAGCCGTTACACGATTTCCAATCGTGCGCCTTAGGCCAGCTCAGCCACCTCTCCAGATATGAAATTCACACAAAAAGTATTATACCAAAGCTTCTGAGAAATGTCAAGAAAAAAATATAATTTATTTAAAAAAATATTGCTCTTTTTTATAAAAATCATTGCGTTTTCTCTTGACACAACACAATATCTATGGTATGATGTACCTAAAGAACACAATATCTGTGTGACTGACGGTTTGAGTGGAGTTTACCACGGGGAGCACAGAAAAAAATAAGCCGACCGTCTGGGCAGATTCGCTTTTGGTGAATCTGTTTTTTGTTTTATTCTTTCAGAACAGGAGGATTTCTTATGACAAATGCATGGACGGGATTTGTTCCGGGTACATGGCAGGATGCCATCGACGTGCGGGACTTTATTCAAAAAAACTACAAACCCTATGAAGGGGACGCAGCCTTTCTGACGGGACCGACAGAACGAACAAAAGCGCTTCTTCTAAAATTGGAGGCTCTATTTAAAAAAGAACGGGAAAAGGGCGGCGTATTAGACATTGATACAGAAACGGTTTCCTCTTTAGACGCGTTCCCCGCAGGATACCTCGATAAGGAAAACGAGCGAATTGTAGGACTTCAGACCGACGCGCCCTTAAAGCGTGCCGTGAACCCTTTTGGCGGCATTCGTATGTCGCGTTCTGCCTGCGAAAGCTATGGATATAAGCTTTCCGACAAGATAGAAACGGAATTTCAGTATCGCACCACCCACAACGACGGTGTGTTCCGTGTGTACACTGACGAGATGCGCAAAGCCCGCAAAATCGGCATCATTACCGGTCTTCCCGATGCTTACGGGCGTGGCCGTATTATCGGAGACTACCGCCGCGTTGCACTCTATGGTGTTGACCGCCTAATTGTAGAAAAACAAAAGGACATCGACGCCCTTACCGAACATATGAGCGAGGAAACGATAAAACTCAGAGAAGAAGTGTTTCGCCAAATTGATTTTTTAAGACGTCTTAAAACCATGGCAAACCTATACGACATTGACATTAGTCTGCCTGCCACCAACGCACAGGAGGCGGTACAGTGGACGTATTTTGCGTATCTCGGCGCCATTAAGGAGCAAAACGGTGCAGCAATGTCTTTAGGCAGAGTTTCCACCTTTTTGGATATTTATATAGAACGCGACTTAAGTCTTGGTATTCTCACCGAGCAGACCGCACAGGAGTTGATGGACGATTTCGTGATGAAGCTGCGCATGGCGCGGCATCTGCGTACCCCTGAATACAATGAGCTTTTTGGCGGTGACCCCATGTGGATCACCGAGGCGCTGGGCGGTCAAGGAACAGACGGCAGGACCTTGGTTACCAAAAACACCTTCCGCATGCTCAACACGCTCTTTAATCTTGGCGCAGCACCTGAGCCGAACCTGACCGTTTTATGGTCTAATGACCAACCGGCAAGCTTTTCAGAATTCTGCGCGAAGGTTTCTGTTAAAACCAACTCCATTCAGTATGAAAACGACGATTTGATGCGCCCGCGCTATGGGGATGATTACGCCATTGCCTGCTGCGTCTCCGCCATGAAAGTCGGAAAACAGATGCAGTTTTTCGGAGCGCGGTGTAACCTGCCAAAGCTTTTGCTGCTAAGCTTAAATGGCGGTGTGGACCCGAAAAATAACATTGCCTTGGGACCCAAAGAGGATGTGTATCCCGACGAATACTTAGATTACGACAGCGTAATGGAACGATTCTCCCACTACCGCACATGGCTTTGCCATCTGTATGTCAGCACCATGAATGTGATTCATTGCATGCATGATAAATACGCTTATGAAAAGGTGCAGATGGCACTACATGACACCGAGGTTGAACGGTTTATGGCGTTTGGCGTGGCGGGACTTTCCGTTCTGGCAGATTCTTTAAGCGCTATCAAATACGCAAAGGTACGCACTGTCCGAAATGAGAACGGATACATTGTGGGATTTGAAACCACGGGCGATTTTCCTAAGTTTGGAAACGACGATGACCGCGTGGATATGATTGCAAAAACGCTCACCGAAGACATGATAAAAGAGCTTCGCAAAACACCAACCTACCGCGGTGCAATCCACACTCTTTCGGTTCTGACCATCACCTCTAACGTAGTATACGGCAAAAAAACAGGCGCAACGCCTGACGGGAGAAAAGCCGGCGAACCCTTTGCGCCCGGCGCAAACCCCATGCACAACCGGGAAACCAACGGCGCTTTGGCATCTTTAAATTCTGTGGCAAAGCTCTCCTACGACGACTGTCGCGACGGCATTTCAAATACATTCTCCATCACACCTGCATCGCTTGGAAAGACAGAAGAAGAGCGCGTCACCAATCTTGTTACAGTGCTTGGTGGCTATTTTGCAAAAGACGCACACCATATCAACGTAAACGTTATGACCAAAGAGCAGCTTCTGGCGGCTTACAAAGATCCTAACGCCTACCCCAATCTTACCATCCGCGTCTCAGGCTACGCCGTGAACTTCCACAAGCTTTCAAAGGAGCAGCAAAAGGAAGTTATCAGCAGAACATTCCACATGAGTTTGTGACCTGAAAAGAACATTTGATACAAAAAATTGCCCCGTTTTGACGTACTAGCCAAAACGGGGCAATTTTTCTGCTATTCTATTACGAACTCCGTGATATAGTTCCATGCAATACTGTCTTCCTCTTGCACGATATAGCTGTCTGCACCGCAATCGGGTGATGTTCCGTTTACCGTGTAAGTCCAGCCGGAGGTGCCGCCGCAATCAAATTCGTAAAGGTTTCCAATGGCTTTGATGTACACCGAATCGTATCCCACCATTTGTTCCGTTTCAAAATGGATTTTGTCTTGTCTTAACGTTCTTGTCAAAACCTCCAGCGCTGTTTCTCCCTCCGAAAAAGAAACCTCTTTTTCCGCCAGTATTATGCCGTTTTCGGGAATAATTGCTTTTAACTCCGGACGCAGCGCGTCCATGTTGCCAAGCACTTCGTTGCAGGACACCGCAATGGTGCACTGTTTCGACTGCTCACCCTGTTCTGTGTCCCCTGCACATCCACTTACAAGCATCAGCAACGATATGAGAAAAACTGCAGATATTCTTTTCATAATTTCGCCTCCTTTTTATGGATAAAGCTATTTTATCACAAATTCCTCGCTTTTCCAAGAGAAAAACCGAAAAAAAGGTTGGCAAACCGTGCTTTTTATGATATGATATAGGTGATTTGCCATGTATTTTATACAAGACAACAAGATTTAATGTTGCGTTAATAGATTCTTAATAAAATTATTGTATAATAAAGTGTCGAAATATGTAGAAGGATTATTGCGCATACCGCTCTGATCAGTTGCAGAGCAGAAGGGATTTGGAGCCGCACACATGAAACGATTGACAGTAAAACGAGTGATTTTGATTATATTGGTTGCCCTGCTCGCATTTGCGTCGGTATATTTAGGCGTACAGTATGCGAAGCTCTCTAAAATGACAACCTTAGACCCCAATGTAAATAGTATTTTGGATGAACCTCCCATCAAAGGTAAGATGAACCTGCTTCTTTTGGGCGTGGATGACGGAGGCAAACGCTCCGACACCATTATGCTCGTCAGCGTGGACAACGTGAAAAACGAGATTAAACTGCTTTCCATTCCCCGCGACACCAAAATTACGCTGAACAACGGACAGGTAATCAAAATGAATGCCTGCATCGGATTTAACCGTCGGGAAGAGTTTGTCATTGAGACGGTTAAAACCGTTACCGGTATGCCCATTCACTATTACTGCGAAATCAATTTTGACGGGTTTAAGGAGATCATTGATATTTTAGGCGGCGTGGACTATAACGTGCCTCACAATATGGATTACGACGACCCCGCGCAGGATTTGCATATTCATTTACAGGCAGGTATGCAGCATCTAGACGGTCAGGCTGCCCATGATTTTGTAAGGTTTCGTCATAACAATAAGGGCGCAGAAGAATACGCACCCGGCGAATATTATAAAGGTGACATCGGCAGAATCAGCGCACAACAGGACTTTTTGTCTGAAATGTTCCGCCAGAAAATGCAGACGCAATATTTGTTAAAGGCGCCTGAGCTGATTGACGCGGCATACAAGCATGTGCGCACAAACTTTTCTATCACAACGGCGCTGGAATTTATCAGCATGCTCAAGTCCACGGACTCCAACGAGCTGGAAACCTTCCTTCTGCCTGGAACCGACCGCTATGAACACGGCGTGTCCTATTATATTTATAGCCCATCACAAACCAAGAAACTTGTGCTCGAGGAATTTGGCTATCCCGAGGACGAGGCGGCTCGTCTTGCAGAAAAGAAAGCGTCACCTTCACCCTCTGTTGCTCCATCTGCAACAGTTTCTCCATCTGTAACGGCATCTCCGAGCACAACCAAAACGCCCGCATCTGCAGCACCCAGCGCAAGTTCTGACGAAAGAACACCGGAAACGCTGATTGATTAACGCGTTTTTTGGGAGGTATTATTTTGAATAAAAAAGCATTTGTTTTATCGATGGTTATTACGCTTGCTGTGGTTACCATTTTATGTAGTGTATTTTTGCTGTTTTTCGCAAAGCCGGAAAAAATTAACGTATTGGTTGTCGGCGTTGACAAAGACGGTGTGCGTTCTGACGTAAATATGCTCTTTTCCGTTGACCCGCAAACCAAATCCGTTAACCTGCTTTCCATCCCGCGGGATACGCGTGTAAAAATCGGCTCAAACACACACGTCAAGCTCAATGCCTGCATCGGAAAAGAAAACGGTGAGGAGCTTTTGATGGAAAAAGTAACCGAACTGACGGGGCTTGATATCGACCATTTTTGCATTGTAAACTTTGAAAGTTTGCATAACATTATTGACATTTTAGGCGGCGTAGAATTTAATGTCCCCATGAATATGGATTATGATGACCCCGCCCAGGATTTGCACATTCATTTGAAAAAAGGCAAACAGGTTCTAAACGGCGAGGACGCGGAAGGACTGCTCCGGTTCCGCAGCGGATATGCCTCCGCGGATTTGGGGCGCATCAATACGCAGCAGGCATTTTTAAAAGAAATGGTAAACCAAAAGCTGCAATTTAAGTACCTGTCCAAAGCCATTCCCGTATTCCACGAAATCACAAAGAATACAGAAACGGACTTGTCGATCATTGACATTTTGCGCTATGCCTTGTGTTTCCGCGATAGTGACGGCGTAACGTTTCAGTCGTTTACGCTTCCGGGGTCCCCAAAAACCATTGGTGGCGCGTCCTACTATATTTGCGACAGTAAATCCACCAACGTTTTAATAGAAACTCATTTTAAGTCAGCGGGCAGTTCCTATGTGTATGGGGACGGTACGCTGAACGAAAAAGTAATTGACTAACCTTGATTTTAAGATTTTATAATCTTCAAATAACAGCAGGCTTATGCCTGTGAGATATCCTGATAAGGAGGTGTACTCAAATGGCTTATATCATCTGTGATGAATGCATCAGCTGCGGTGCTTGCGCATCTGAATGCCCCGTATCCTGCATCAGCGACGCAGGTGACAAATATGTGATTGACGCTGATACCTGCATCGACTGCGGTAACTGCGCAAACGTATGTCCCGTTGACGCGCCCAAAGGCGAGTAATGAACGAAAGACAAAAGGAGCTTTGGAAAATTATGATTTTCCAAAGCTCCTTTTTCGTTAAAGTGCCTTTTTTGCATTTTATTTTCCTACTTACCCTTTTTTGGGAATATTTGTCCGATTTCCCGCTTATACTGAAAATAAGAGGAGGGATTTTCATGGAATCTGCAATGGGACAAGTTGAGAAAGTTAAAAAGGAACGGTATAGTCAGCGACTATTCCGGTTTATCAAGCACGCAAAACAGCAGCAGGAACAAAACAAAATGCGGCAGGAGTACCTACTGGCGCTTGATCATGCAAAATCGGAATTTGAGCGTATTTCCAATCATCTTGCATTTATTACAGACAGCGATGCAAAAGAATACTGTATTTATCGCTTAAAGGCTGCAGAACTCAATTTCAACCGCCACATTAAGCTTGCAAAATCGGCACATGCTGCATGTGTGCCATCTTGGGAGAAAATACAATGAGTACGCTGACGATGATTGCCTGTGCAGCAGCTTGCGTTGTTCTGTTTATATTTGCCTGCCTGTTTATAAAGCCATTGAAACAATTATTTTTGCTGATTTTGCACTCCGTCCTCGGCTGGGCGGGGCTTTACATATTGAACAATCTTTTTGCCTTTACCGGGTTTTCCATTGGGCTGAATTTAGCAAGTGCGTCTATTGCAGGAGTTTTAGGGGGGCCAGGACTAGTTTTGTTGATTTTAACAAAGCTAATATACTAAGGAATACCAAAAAGCATATCAAAACGGGGCTGCGATTTTCATCACAGCCCCGTTTTGAATTAGAAAGTATTTTATTTTGTTCCTGTTGAGCCAAAGCCACCACTTCCGCGGTCCGTATCGGTTAATGAATCGGTTTCCACAAACGCTGCACACACATACGGCGCGATCACAAGCTGCGCGATGCGCTCACCGTTTGTAATCGTCTGCGCCTCCGCACCGTGATTATGGAGTGCCACCATGAGTTCCCCGCGGTAATCGCTGTCAATTACACCAACGCAGTTTGCCGGCGCCAACCCTCTTTTTGACGCAAGACCGCTTCGTGCGTAAATCAGCCCCACGAGACCGTCCGGGATTTCCATCGCAATTCCCGTATGCACCAACACCGTTTCTCCTGCCTTGATTGTGATATTCTCGTCACACAACGCCCGCAAATCTGCACCTGCCGCGCAAGCAGAGCCATAGGTCGGCACCTGCGCATTTTCGCTGAGTTTTGTGAATCTAACCGTTATTTGTTCCATTGTTTTGTCCTTTCCGGGTCTCATAGTATTCTGTTGCCAGAACAATTGTTCCCGTCTCAAGTGATTCTTTTACAGAAATAATGCGCTGATTGGTGCTTCCACGAAACCGAATGCTTAGATCCTTAAGCTCCGTCTGAAACTCGCCATCCACCAACACGTCGATGCAGGCAAGCATTCTGTCAGTTACCTCGCATCTGGCGCGGCTTTCGCTCAGCAGTTCTTTGTCCAGAAGGTAACCGCTATAGCACCAGATGTCCTTTTCGGGATATGTTTTTTTGATGCGCTCTAAAAGGGACACCAATGCGCGCTGGTTCGCGGGTTCAAAGGGTTCTCCGCCTAACAGGGAGAAGCCCTTGATATAGGAGGGAGAAAGCGCATCGATAATTTGCTGTTCCTCCGCCTCGGTAAAGGGATTTCCAAAACCGAAATCCCAGGTTTCTGCATTAAAACAGTCCTTGCAATGGTGCGTACAACCGCTGACGAACAGCGACACGCGCACCCCGATTCCATTTGCCACATCGTGGGTTTTAATTGCCGAATAGTTCATTTGCCGGTCATTCCTTTTCCATTACAGGTGCAAAACTCTTGCCTTGATTTCTTTCGTTTTGCCCACATTCCAGAAGTTTTCGCCAAGGTATCCGCAGGTTCTTCTGGTAACATTCATTTTCGCGTGGTCTTTGTTGTGGCACGCAGGGCATTCCCATTCGTTGTCATCATTGATCACAATTTCCCCGTCAAAACCACAAACCTGACAATAATCGCTCTTGGTGTTGAATTCTGCATACTGAATGTTATCATAAATAAATCTTACAATATCTTCAATTGCCTCCGCATTGTGACGCATATTGGGAATTTCCACATAGGAAATCGCGCCGCCGGAAGAAATTTTCTGGAACTGGCTTTCAAACTCAAACTTGGTAAATACGTCAATTTCTTCACGTACGTCCACATGGTAAGAGTTGGTATAGTAGCCCTTATCCGTTACATCTTCTACGCTGCCGTATTTCTTTTTGTCCAGTCTTGCAAATTTATAGCATAGGGATTCTGCAGGCGTACCATAAAGCGCAAAGCCGATACCCGTTTCCTCTTTCCATCTATCCGTTGCTGCACGCAAATGGTTCATTACTTTAAGCGCAAATTCCTGGCCCTCAGGCGTTGTGTGAGACACGCCTTTCATAACCTTGGTTACCTCATAAAGACCAATATAACCCAGGGAAATGGAAGAGTATCCGTTAAACAGGTATTTGTCAATCACTTCACCCTTTTCCAGGCGCGCAATTGCACCATACTGCCAATGCACGGGGCTAACGTCAGATTTCGTGCCCAAAAGCGCACGGTGGCGGCACATGAGTGCTTCGTAGCAAAGTGCTAAGCGCTCGTCAAAGATTTTCCAGAATTTTGCTTCGTCTCCCTTTGCTTCCAAGCCAATCTGGGGAAGGTTTAAGCTGACAACGCCCTGATTAAAACGTCCCTCAAACTTAAAGTTGCCGTCCTTGTCTTTCCAGGGAGAAAGGAAGCTTCTGCAGCCCATGGGGCTAAATACGTTGCCCTCATAATTTGCACGCATCTGTTTTGCAGAAATATAGTCGGGATACATTCTCTTAATAGAGCACTGCACAGCAAGCTTGGTAATATAATCATATTCGCCGCCCTTTAAGCAGTTATGCTCATCTAAAACATAAACCAGTTTAGGGAACGCGGGCGTTACAAAAACGCCTGCTTCATTTTTAATGCCCTCTAAACGCTGACGCAGAATTTCTTCTACAATCATTGCGTTTTCTTTTAAGTACGGATCATCTTTGTCCAGATTTAAAAACAGCGTCACAAAAGGAGACTGACCATTGGTTGTCATCAGCGTGTTAATCTGATACTGAATGGTCTGAACGCCGGAACGAAGCTCGTCCTTTGTACGGTTCATTGCTAGCTTTTCAATCATCTCAGCAGACACTTCGCTGCCGACTGCATTTTCGATGCTTTTTTTAAACTTTTCATAGCTCTTGCGCAGGTATTTCCCCAAATGACGAATGTCTACAGACTGACCGCCGTACTGGCTACTGGCAACTGCCGCGATAATCTGCGTCACGATTGTGCAAGCAACCTGAAAGCTCTTTGGCGTTTCAATCAGCTTTCCGTTCATTACGGTGCCATTATCCAGCATATTTCCAATATCAATTAAACAGCAATTAAAAATCGGCTGCACAAAATAATCCGCATCGTGGAAGTGCAAAACGCCTTCGTCGTGAGCCTTTGCTATTTTTTCCGGCAGTAAAATACGCTTGGTAAGGTCTTTTGATACCTCGCCGGCAATCAAATCGCGCTGGGTGGACGCAGCAATCGCATTTTTGTTGGAATTTTCCTCCATAACGTCCTTATTTGCGTTTTTAATCAAGCTTAAAATGGATTCATCTGTTGTATTTGCTTTACGCACCAATGCGCGGGAATAACGATAAATAATATAGATTTTACCCAGCTCAAAGTGATTCATCTCCATCAGCTTCTGCTCGATAATATCCTGAATGTCCTCAACTAACATTCTTTTACACTTTTTTGCTTCTATGTAGGCAAGAATCGACTCGATTTCTTCGTCCGTTGCGCGCTCGCTCTCTTCTACCTCCGCGTTTGCCTTGCGGATTGCGGCATCAATTTTCATTCTGTCGAAGTCAACGGTTCTTCCGTCTCTTTTAATTACCAACATTTTACCAAACACTCCTCTTTTTTCATCAGTATGGGTTCCATCATTTTCAGCAGTTTCTATTATACAATAAATGTTTTTAAAAAAAAGTTGCAAATGCAACAAAAATCTGATATAATACAAAATATAGTTACTCTGCACGATTGTGCACACTATATAGGGGAGGTCGAAAAAGTGCGAGAAATAGCGATATTTCGCGGTTTGACAGATTCAGACATCAAAAAAATCGAAAAATGCCTTGGTATAAAAAGAGAAAAATTTAACACAGATGAAACCGTTTTGTCATATAACGGTAACATGGGAAATACTGGAAGTCTCGGGGTGATTGTCTCCGGAACGGCAGAGCTGGTGTCATATGATTATGACGGAAACCGCTCTCTTTTGGAGCGCTACGAGAAGAATGCGATGTTCGGCGAACTGTTCACGCCTTCTTTGGACCCGGAAGCCGTTTCCGTTGTCGCAACGACGCCTTGCGAGGTGATATTTTTTCAATATAAAAATATTCTGGCGCCGTGCGAAAATACCTGTTCCTTTCACCACGTTTTCTTGAGCAATGTCATCGGGCTTCTGACAGAAAAGCTACGCACGCAATCTGCTCATATTGAGGTATTGAGCAAACGCTCTCTGCGCGAAAAGCTCTGGACTTATTTTCAGCTGCAGGCGCAGGAACAATGCTCCCTGCGTTTTATGCTACCCTTTTCTCTATACACATTGGCAGACTACTTAAATATAGATCGCAGCGCCATGCAGCGGGAGATGAAAAAAATGCGCGAAGACGGGATTATCACCTCAAAGGGAAAACGCATTGAGCTACTTCGAAAAATGTAAGGTCTAAAAGCAACTTCTTCACTTGTAGTAAGAGCGTCTTTGATTTTGGGGCACCAAAAAGGGGCTATGACTTTTGTCATAGCCCCTTTTAAGATGCTCTTTAGGATCTGTCGTCAACGTATAGCACTCTCACGCCGTTTGCATCTGTCGCAGCAGTTGCTTTTGCGGCCTCCGGTGCTTTATCGCGTTCTGCAAAGAACTTCTGTGCAACCTGCGGGAACAGCGCGTAGCTCAACACGTCTTCCTCGCATTTTGCAATGTCCTTTGTTTCTTCTCTGTATTTTTCCAGTTCCGGCTCTAAGAGGTCTGCAGGACGGCAGGTAATAACCGCATCGTCACCAATTGCAATCTTTCTAACCTCTTCGTTCACCTCGCCGGGCAGCTGACCGTATTCACCGCGGAGCAAACCTTTGGATTCTTTGGAAACCATCTTATATCTGCCCATCAGCACGTTCAGCACCGCCTGCGTACCAACAATCTGACTGGTGGGTGTTACCAACGGTGGATAACCGAAATCTTCTCTTACGCGCGGCACTTCTGCCAACACTTCATAATACTTGTCTTCTGCATTCGCCTGCTTGAGCTGCGAAATCAGGTTGGAAAGCATACCGCCAGGAACCTGATACAAAAGCGCGTTGGGGTCAACGTTTAACACCTTCGGGTCTAATGTACCCTCCGATTTCATCTTTTCTGCAACGGTTCTAAAGTGTGCTGCTGCTTCACTTAACGTCTTAAGATCTAAACCGGTATCTCTTTCTGTACCCTGCATGGTTGCAACCATCGCCTCGGTGGAGGGGTTCGCTGTACCGTTTGCCAAAGGAGACAGTGCACAGTCAACAATATCAACACCAGCCTGAGCTGCCATGAGGTTTGTCATATCACCGGTACCTGCGGTATTGTGCGTATGCAGATGAATCGGCACGCTCACGTTTTCTTTCAGTTTCTTTACGAGCTTATATGCATCGTAGGGCAGCAGCAGGTTCGCCATATCCTTGATACAAATGGTGTCTGCACCCATTTTTTCTAACTCGCAAGCCAGACGTACAAAATAATCAATATCGTGAACCGGGCTGACCGTGTAGGAAAGCGCAGGCTCGCACATGCCGCCGTACTCTTTTACGTATTTAATTGCTGCCTGCAGGTTTCTGGTATCATTTACCTTCTGTAAAGCCTTGAAAGCTTTACCATCCTTCTCTTTATTGGATATAGCCCTATTGATAAGAAGTTTAGCTCTCCAGAGTTTATTCAACCCCATAAGACTAACTCCTTCTAAAGGAGTACCCTCAGTATAGGTATCAGGATTTAAAGCCTCTTTTAAGCCAGCATCTACTACTCCCCCGACTATTCCTATTGGGTTGTTTATCCAATCAGCTGGAGATTTATCTCCAAGATCTTTCCACCTCTTAGCACTCCTAT
>JAZNIA010000101.1:0-2000 GCA_045577195.1 Congzhengia sp. | reverse complement strand
GCATCCGGTAAAAAACCGGCAGAGGTATTAGACGTATTAAACGGCGATGACAGTGTGGTAGATAGCCAGTTGATCACCTATGAAACAAACGCTGAGGGCGTTTTAACACAGGTTAACACTGCAAAAAGCGGAATTGGCACCATTGACAAAACAACATTCACACTGAATGCACAGGATACGCTTAAATACCGTGCATCCTCTAAAAAGCTTGGAAACTATAACGTAAACGAGAATACCATCGTGTTTGATATTCCTGAGGGCGAAACAGACCCTGAAAAATTCTCTGTTGAAAAAATCTCTCTCTTTGAAGATGAAACAGATTACGCCGTATCCATCTACGATGCAGGCGAAGATTTAACAGCAAAAGTTATCATCGTGACAAACTCTAACGGTATCGCAAACTTAGAAGCATCTTTAGCAGTGGTTGATTCTATCTCCACAACGATGAACGAAGATAACGAAACTGTTGAAAAACTGTACGCATTCATCGACGGTGAGAAAAAATCCTTCATGACAGCAGAAAGCGACGTGTTGGTAAACGGTGAGGGCAAACGTCTGAAGGCCGGTGACATCATTCAGATGAAAACCAACAGCGCAAACGAAATCGAAAGCATCCGCGTACTGTTTGAAGCACAGAACAAGAACGTGGAAAAAACAGAAGTAATTGACGAGGATCTGGTAACCGTATATGGTAAGGTAATGAAGAAATTTGCAAACTCCATCAACGTATCTGTTAACGGCGGCGCAGTTTCCAACTACAACCTCAGCGGTGTTCGCGTGTACGAGTTTAACTCTGCGAAAACAACCAATCCGATTTCTGTAGCAGAACCCGGTGATATTCAGCAGTATGACGAGCTGGACGAAAGCCGCGTGTTTATCAGAATCTATAAAGACGAAGTAAAAGAAATCGTAATCGTCAGATAAAAGAGCCGACCAAGCACAAAAAAATAGATCCGGCATCACACAGCCGCAAGAAAGGCGGGTACCCTTAAGGGTGCCCGCCTTTCACTTTTTATGCTACTGTTCAATATCGGTAATTTCAATCGTAGGAATAAAACGCTTTGCAAATTTGCCTTTTCCGCGGTTTTTTACATAGAAAAAGCCGATTACACTGAACACAACTGCGCCGATAAAGTTTACAAACAGGTCTTTTATGGTGTCAATCAGACCAATGTCCAGATAGCCGCCGACGCCAAGGCTTTCGCCGTTTACCGTCGTCTCAGAAATGCCGTTTATCACAACAGGCGTATTAGACTGCGTCGGGTCTAGCTTTACCGAGGAGATGGAAGTAATCACAAAATCCTTTTGCATATCGGTACGCAGAATAGCGTCGCAGCCGAACTCAAAAAATTCCCAAAAAACACCAATAGTCATCGAAAAGCAAAAGGCAACAACCGCCAGGTAAAATGGAGAAAGCTGAAATTTAATCTGCGGTTTGCGGTTTATAATATCCAAAAGCGAGAACCCCACAGCGGCAAACAAAAATCCGTTTATCGTGTGAAGCATGGTGTCCCAGTAGGGAAAGAGCATATAGTAGTTATGTATTTCGCCTAAAAAATTTGCCGCGAAGATAAACAGAAGAATAATGACTTCAAAGGTGGTGGGTAGGTCAATTTTCAGTTTTTTTTCAATTACTGCCGGCATTAAAAACAAGCAGAGTGATAACGCGCAAACAAACACGTTTTCATACTCTCTGCGCAGAAAGGACAACACCATCGCGGTAATGACCAAAATTCTTAATGTCATATAGACAAAAAACGAAGCTTTATTCTGATGAATTTGTTTTTTTGCGGTTGAGAAGAAACCGTCTTTCTTTTTCATATTAGATACTTCCTTTATCCGTGCTATACATGTTATTATAATAATTTTTTTTAAAAATGTAAAGAAAAACGGCGAAAAAGGACATATTTTAAAAGAAAAGTTTACAATTCGCCACTTTTGTTACAGTTTTTGAAGAAACAAAAATCCCGTAATACATCGGTATTACGGGATTTTTATTA
>JAZNIA010000100.1:0-2868 GCA_045577195.1 Congzhengia sp. | reverse complement strand
AAATCTGCACAGCTCTCCTTTTTGCCCGAAGCAATCAGTTCTTTGCAAATATAACTGCCAAACCGGTCCGAAAATTTTTCAATCAGTGCCCGCACCGTTTCATAATGGGCAAGCTTTCCTTTCGGGTCGATGTTTCCCTCTGCCAGCCCCAGCGCCATAGAGATACCGCACACCGCGCCGCATACCTCGCGCAGCCTGCCAATGCCGCCTCCAAAGGAGGACGAAAGTTTTAGCGCCGCCTCGCGGCTGATTCCATACTCCTCGGCAAACACCACAAAAACTGCCTGCGCGCAGTTATATCCTTCTAAAAACAGAGCCTTTGCCTGATTTCCCTTTTCTGACATATCCTACGCCTCTTCCTTAAGCAGATTTTCCACGTCGGCAGCCATTTCGTTGAGCCACTCTCCGCCAACCAGTTCGACAATGCCCTTGTCACAAACATTGGCAATCTCGCTGGTAATCGGGAGCTTCACCACGCGGGGAATCCCGTATTTTTCCGCAATTTCTTCAATCCGGCTTTCGCCAAAAATGGAATGCTTCTTTTTGCAATCGGGACATTCAAAATACGACATGTTCTCCACGATACCCAGCACGGGAATGTTCATCAGGTTCGCCATTTTTACCGCCTTTTCCACAATCATGGAAACCAGTTGCTGCGGTGATGTAACCACAATGATGCCGTCTACAGGAAGAGACTGGAACACCGTCAGCGGAACGTCACCCGTTCCGGGCGGCATATCCACAAACATAAAGTCCACATCTTCCCAGATCACGTCCGTCCAGAACTGTTTCACCGTTCCCGCAATGACGGGGCCGCGCCAAACGACGGGATCCGTATCGTTTTCCAAAAGCAGGTTAATCGACATAATGTCGATTCCCGTTTTCGCTTTAACGGGCAGAATGCCCTCCTCCGTACCCGACGCTTTTTCCTTGATGCCAAACGCCTTTGGAATGGAAGGACCGGTAATATCTGCGTCCAGAATTGCCGTTTTGTATCCGTCGCGGTTTGTAAGAACCGCCATCATCGCCGTAACAGACGATTTGCCGACACCGCCCTTTCCAGAAACAACACCGATGACCTTTTTGATACTGGAAAGTCTATGCGGTGCTTCTAAAAAACTGGTTTTCCGCTCCGAGCAGTTCTGCCCGCAGGTTTCGCAGTTGTGTGTACATTCGCTCATTTTAAAAAACACTTCCTCTGAATACTTTAATTTATCTATATTATACCACGTTTTAGACAGCTTGTCCACGATTTAAAATAATTATTTATTTTTTTGGAAAAAGGTTGACTTTAAAGGGATATTATGGTATATTTGAATATGTACAACATGTACACATTCTATTTTCGGGAGGAAAATCTTAACATGCAGACAGGCAAAGTAAAATGGTTTAATGCTCAGAAAGGTTTTGGCTTCATTGCTGCAGAAGATGGCACAGACGTTTTCGTTCATTTCTCTGCAATCGCAATGGATGGCTTCAAAACTCTGGACGAAGGTATGGACGTACAGTTTGAAGTTGTTGAAGGCGCAAAAGGTCCTCAGGCAGCAAATGTAACAAGACTGTAAGCTTCAAGATTTTGGGCTTCATATATATCGAACTTATCAACACTTTTAGTTTTATATGTGACACTAAAATTCCAATGCACAGCATACCAAAAAGCCCCGTAACATTTCTTGTTTCGGGGCTTTGCATTTTGTATGGAGGGAGTAACATCATGAGTATTATTAAACGTGCAATTGATTCAGAAGGCCTTGTTCGCGTCAGCTTTATCGACAGCCGCGACATTGTGCAAACGGCTTACGAAATCCACCAAAGCTCTCCCGTTATCACTGCGGCACTGGGCAGAACACTGACGATGACCGCCTTAATCGGAAGCGGTATGAAATCAAAAGAGGACACAGTTTCTACTTTTATTAAGGGAGACGGTCCCGCAGGCACCATCGTCTGCACGGCGGACGGAAAAGGAAACGTCAAGGGATGCGCAGCAAATCCACAGGTAGAGCTTCCATTAAAGTCAAACGGAAAGCTTGACGTTGGCGCTGCCGTTGGACGCGGCACACTGGCAATCACCATGGATTTGGGACTAAAAGAGCCGTATATCGGGCAAGTCCCGCTGGTAAGCGGTGAAATCGCCGAGGACTTTACCTACTATTACGCAAAATCCCAGCAGATTCCCACCGCGATTTCCTTAGGCGTTTTGGTGGATACAGATTACAGCGTAAAACAAGCGGGCGGACTGTTTGTTCAGCTGATGCCGGGCTGCGACGAGCAGACGGCTGCCTTGATTGAAGAAAACGTAAAATCTCTTCCGCCCATTACCACCCTTTTGGAAGAAGGCGCAAACTACGACTTAATTATGGCAAGCGTTTTTGCGGGACTTTTCTATAAATACTTAGATGACGAGGTTTACGAATACCGCTGCGACTGCTCCAGAGAAAAAATTGAGAAAGCACTGATTTCTCTGGGAGAAAAAGAGCTTCTCTCCATGATAAACGAAGACCACGGCGCGCAGGTGACCTGCAGATTTTGCCCCGAGGTGTATCAGTTTTCAGAATTTGAGCTGGATACGCTACTCAAAAAAGCAAAAAAATAAGGATAGTAATTTTAAAAGGAGCTGTAGCAAAATGATTATTTCATTTTGCTACAGCTCCTTTGGGCTGGACGGAAAAGAGTGCAGAATGGAAAACGGAGCAGTGAAATTCACTGCTCCGTTTTTTGCATAAAAAAATCGGAACAAGCATAACTTGTTCCGATTTGGTGGGCGCAACAGGGCTCGAACCTGTGACCCTCTGCTTGTAAGGCAGATGCTCTCCCAGCTGAGCTATGCGCCCATCCTTCTTTTGTTTTGCAACATGGACTATTATACAC
>JAZNIA010000099.1:0-5329 GCA_045577195.1 Congzhengia sp. | reverse complement strand
AAAGATATATTAATTTTTTTCGTTCCTGACTTGACACGAGTATCAAATAGAAACAGGAGGTGTTTTCATGGCAAAAAAGAATAAAGAACAGCTTGTTTATGAATATATTTGCAACCAGATTGCGTGGGTGGGTTACCCGCCCTCGGTGCGAGAAATATGCAGTGCCGTGGGACTTTCCTCACCCTCTACGGTGCATGGTTATATCAGACGGTTGGAGGAAAAAGGTCTTATCGTAAAGGACGGGGCAAAAAAACGCGCCATTCGCCTGCCGGACGCTTTTGAAACAGAGGAGATTATCTCTGTTCCGCTGGTGGGAACGGTTGCGGCTGGAATGCCGATTCTTGCAACAGAAAACATTACGGACACATTTCCGCTCCCTGCGCGTTTCAGCGCGGGAAATGAACTGTTCATGCTCAAGGTCAAAGGTGACAGCATGATAAACGCAGGCATTTTAGACGGCGATTATGTCATTGTAAAAAAACAGGAAACGGCACAAAACGGGCAGATGGTTGTTGCACTCTTAGACGACAGTGCAACCGTAAAAACATTTTATCGGGAAAAAGACTGTATCCGTTTGCAACCGGAAAACGATGCCTTATCCCCAATTCTTACCAAAGAGGTGGTAATTTTGGGTGTTGTAACGGGTGTCTTTCGAAAATATTAGGAGGTCGGTTTTGTGAAAGAAATAATTGATGCAATGGGAAAACAAATTGAAAACGAGGTCATTTCCTTGCGCCGTGCGCTCCATAAGCTGGCGGAGCCGTCCGGTGCAGAATATAAAACGGCGGAATATATAGCGCGATTTCTGCTCGATTTGGGACTTTCGCCCCGAACAGGCGTTGCAGAAACGGGAGTGGTCGCATTTATAGACGCGGGAAAAGAAAACACACTTCTTTTGCGGGCGGATATGGACGCACTCCCCATCACAGAAGACGAATCCTGTCCGTTTGCATCCGAAAATCCGGGCATGATGCACGCGTGCGGTCATGATGCACATATGGCGATTCTTTTGGCAACTGTAAAATGTCTGGTTTCTCAAAAGGAGAAACTAAAGACAAATGTTTTACTGGTGTTTCAGCCCGCCGAGGAGGACGAGGGCGGTGCAAAACCGATGATTGAAACGGGCATTTTAGAAGAATTTCATGTTACCTGCGCCGCGGGGCTTCATGTCATGAACCATTTGGAGGCGGGCACGGTTTCCGTCAGAAAGGGGGGGCTTATGGCGTCGCCCGATGACTTTGATTTAGAAATCATCGGAAAAGGCGGACATGGGGCATATCCGACGGAATGCATCAGCCCTATTGCGGTCCAAGCGCAGATCGTTCCCGCTCTTGAGGAGATTCAAAACAATCATCCCTGCCCTGATGAACCTTGCGTCATTTCGGTTTGTGCGATAAATGGCGGAAATACATATAACGCCATTCCTGATTTGGTTTCTTTAAAAGGAACTGTTCGCACCTATGACGAAACGCTGCGAAACCGCCTTCCGGAACTGATGGAAGAAGCAATTGCAACTTGCTGTAAGCGGTTTGGTGCAAGCTACAGGTTTCAGTTTAATTTCCGTTATCCGCCACTCGTGAATAACGGTCAGATGGTGGATACGTTGGTTGCAGCTTTAAAAAATGTGTTGGGCGAAGAATGTGTATTGGACGAAACAACCCGTTCTATGGCGGGAGAGGATTTTGCGTATTTTGCAAAAGCAGTGCCCTCGGTATATTTTTTCCTGGGTGCAGGTAACAAAGAAAGCGGCATAACCATGCCGCTTCACAGTACGGATTTTCAAATTGATGAACGCTGTTTAAAAACAGGAGTGATGTCGCTTTTGTCCCTGGTGTTTAGCGACTGTATTTATTTCTGATTGCGCCGAGGAGTGTGAACACCAAAAACAGACCGATGTTCACGATTACAATGCTTGCCCCCGTGGGCGCTGCATAAAAGTACGAAATCATCATACCAATGATAAAAGAAACAACGGATAATAGCACCGCGCAAATCGTAACGCCTTTAAAGGAACGAAACAGACGCATGGCGGTAAGTCCGGGGAAGATGATAAATGCGGAGATGAGAAGTGTTCCCATCATACGCATACCCAAAACAATGGTGATGGCAGTGAGGGAAGCGAGCATTGCGTTGTATAACCCAACGCGTTTTCCGGTCGCTCGGGCAAAAGTCTCGTCGAAGGTTACGGCAAAAATTTTGTTGTAGAATAGCAGATACATGACTAAGACTGCCAAAGAGAGCGCGATGCTTACATAAACGTCACCGGTTTCCATGGCAAGAATGCTGCCGAACATGTAACTTTCAAGATTGACGTTCGCGCCATTGGTCAAAGAGATAACCATAACGCCAAAGGCGAGAGCGCCTGTGGAGATGACCGCAATTGCGGCATCTCCTTTTATTTTGCCAGTATCACTGAAACGGAGCAGTAAAATGGCGCAAATCACCATGACCGGAATGGAAAAAGGCAAGGGAGCCAGTCCGAGCACCTGAGAGAGGGCCAAAGCGCCGAATCCCACGTGAGATAAGCCATCTCCAATCATGGAATAGCGTTTTAAAATCAGGCTCACGCCCAAAAGCGCTGCGCACAAAGAGACCAGTATACCCACGATGATGGCGCGCACCATGAAAGGATAAGAAAGCATGTTTAATAATTCATTCAGCATAGTGCACCGCCTCCGTAAAAGATTTTGCATATGGACTGCGCAAGTATTCTGCTTTTGTGCCGAAGAAACAGTCCCCAACCGTGTTGCTCATATAAAGCACACGTTCGCTGACAGACAGGGCGCCGGCAGTATCGTGAGAAACCATAATGACCGCAAGATTTTCGTTTTTCAGTGCGGAAATGACGCTGTATAACTCCTGCGCAGCTACGGGATCCAGACCTGCAACCGGCTCGTCCAGCACCAGTAAATTTTTTGCGCAGCACAAAGCACGTGCCAGAAGCACGCGTTGCTGTTGTCCGCCTGATAAGGTGCAAAACCGCTGTTTTTTCAAATGAAGCGCACCGACCTTCTCCAGATTTTCGGTGGCAACTGTCCGTTCCTTTTTAGAATAAAAGGGCTTTAGTCCGCGCAGATTCAAGCAACCCGAAAGCACCACCTCAGATACCGAGGCGGGAAAATTCTGCCGTGATACTGTTTGCTGCGGCAGATAGCCAACCTCGCTTAGGGTAAAACCGTTGGTTTGAATTTTTCCGCTGTCAGGCTTAATCAGTCCCAAAAGACATTTTAAAAGCGTGCTTTTTCCGGTGCCGTTTTCTCCTAAAATGCTCAGGCACTCACCCTCATTGGCAAAAAAGGATAAATCGCGCAAAACGGGTTGCATTCCGTAGGATACATACAGGTTTTCGCATTTTATATTGTGCATCACGACAGTGCCTCCTTTAGGTGCTTAGCATTTTGCTTCATCAACGAAAGATAAGTTTCGCCCCGCTCAAATTCCTCTTTTGTCACGCTATGGCAGGAATGGAGCAAAAGCTGCTTTGCATCGGTTGCTTCGCAGACGCTGTCTGCGACTTTTTGATTGGAAAGCTCCGTGTAAAATACGACAGGAATCGCCTGTGTTTTCACCGTATCAATCAAGAGCTTCATGGTCGCGGCGTCCGGCTCTGTTTCGCTAGCGCAGCCGGGGAACGCAGCGTAATAAGTCAGACTGTACCGTTCGGAAAAATGATAAAACGGAAACCGATCGGCGAATACAATTGTGTTTCTTGCACCATTTTGTACAATCGCAGAAAATTCGTGATCTAGCTCTGTCAGTTCGCTTTTGTAACGGCTTAAATTTTCTGCATAAAACGCTTCGTTTTCCGGATCAATTGCAATCAGCTTGTCTGTAATGACGGTGCAGATTTCTTTTGCATATGCAGGAGAAGTCCAGACGTGTTCGTCATACGCGGAGTAGCTGTTGTGTTCTGCGTGATTGTGTGTATCTACTTGTACATGCTCTACGCAGTCTATCATAAAAATGGTTTTGTCTGCATCAATCTCAGCGGATTCTATCATCTTTTTTACCCATGCATCAGACTCGCCGCCGCCTGCGATAAAAAGGTCTGCCTGCGTCAGCAAAATTACGTCCTGAGGCGTCGGCTCAAAGGTGTGGCTCTCTTCGCTGGGGGCGAGGAGCATGGTAATATCTGCCCGTTCACCCGCTAAGTTGCGCACAAAATCATAAGGAGGGAAATTTGTGGTAACAATACGGAACTTGTCCGTGTCCGTGTTAGCCGGAGAGACGCATCCGCACAGCGAAAGGACTATCATGGCTGAAAAAAGAAGTATTGTAAATCGTTTGTATTTCATTTTATCGCTCCCTCCGTTTTCTGTTTTGCGCAATGTGCACAACTGCCGTAAAAAATGGTTTTCACGGGGTCAAGCAAAAATCCATGGTGCTCGCCCATGTGCGCGCGAAAGGAATTGAGCAGATTGCAGTCTAAATGAACCAGTGCACCGCAATCGGAGCATTTTAAATGAAAATGCTCGTGACAGTGTCCGGTCTGGCCTGCAAACTGATATACAACGGACTTGCCGTTGCTTCCATTAAAACGGCGGAGAACACCCTCGTCCGTCAAGTTTTTAATCAAGCGGTAAACGGTGCTTTCTCCAATTTTATTTTCTTCTTTAATACGTCCTGCAATTTCTCTGGCGGAAAACTGTTTGTCAGCATGCACTAAGAGAAAATCATAAAGAATCTGTTTTTGTTTGGTTTGGTATGTCACCTTTTCGCCCATATCGGCCTCCGAAAATGAGAATTACTCTCATATTGTATCAAGGAATGCAAAAACTGTCAAGAAAAATCACTCAAAAAGGGAAAGAAATTTTAAAAAAATTAAAAAAAGTTCTTGACAAAGTAATTTCCTTGTAGTATAATAGCTTTTGTCGCTGAGATGACAAGACAGTTTATGGGCGCATAGCTCAGCTGGGAGAGCATCTGCCTTACAAGCAGAGGGTCACAGGTTCGAGCCCTGTTGCGCCCACCAAAATTGTCTTAAATGGCTCGGTAGTTCAGTTGGTTAGAATGCCAGCCTGTCACGCTGGAGGTCGTGGGTTCGAGCCCCATCCGAGTCGCCAACCATGCCTCTGTAGCTCAGTCGGTAGAGCAGGGGACTGAAAATCCCCGTGTCGGTGGTTCGATTCCGCCCGGAGGCACCACCGATCTATAAAAAATAAATCTTGTATGCGGGAGTGGCTCAGTGGTAGAGCGTCACCTTGCCAAGGTGAACGTCGCGAGTTCGAATCTCGTCTTCCGCTCCAAAAAATCCTCGTTCATTAGAACGAGGATTTTTACATATAACGGGATACCACCTGCCACGCTTTTTGGCAGTGCGCAATTAGAT
>JAZNIA010000098.1:0-17146 GCA_045577195.1 Congzhengia sp. | reverse complement strand
TAAGACCGCTTGGCCTCCGACTTTTTTTAGACTATGGACTGATTTTTGGAGCATTTGGTCTCCCTGAAATGGGTATCCGTGGCGCTGCTGTTGCAACCGTGATTTCTGCGTGGTCCGGTCCTGTGATCATTTATATTGTTATGGCGTTTATGCGGGATGATATTTTCTTTGCACCAATCAAAGAGATTTTGGATTTTAACAAAGACTTTGCAAAGGACTTTTTCGGACGTGCCTTCCCCGTTATTTTAAACGAAACACTGTGGGGCTTGGGAACGGTTGTATATAACGCGATTTTCTCAAATCTTGGATATGAATACACGGCTGCGGTGTCCATTCTCAGAACCTTTGAAAATATTGCATTTGCGTTTTTTGTTGGCATGAACAACGCAGCGTGCGTGATGATTGGACAAGACATTGGAAGAGGAACCATTCAAGAAGGCATGGAAAAAGCCAAACGTTTTATGGCGATTATTCCGTTTGCAGGTGTTTTGGTGGGCATTGTGATTATACTGCTTCGTGACCAGTTGCTTGGCATCTTTAACATGGGCGGCACCATTACAGAAAAAACACTGGAAGCTGCCCGTGGTATCATGCTGGTGTACGCGCTAGAGCTTGCAATCCGAAATATTCCCTATGCCGCAATTGTCGGCGTGTTCCGCTCGGGCGGAGATACAAAAAAAGGAATGAAATACGATCTATTATGCCTTTGGGCAATTTCCATTCCGCTGACACTGATTGCGGCATTTGTACTGCGTATTCCTTTTGTGGCTGTATTTGCATGCAGCTACATTTGCGAGGACTATTTAAAGTCCTTTCTCTGCCTGCGACACTTCGTCTCCAAACGGTGGATTAAACCTGTAACCGATTCGGGAAAAATTGCACTCAAGGAATATTTGGAAAAAGAGAAACAGAAGAAAGCGGTGCGGATTTTATCATGAACACATTTCATAAGATTTACCGAATTATTGCATGCATACCGGCGGGGAAGGTCGCAACCTATGGCCAAATTGCAAGCCTTGCGGGATACCCGCGAAATGCCCGCGTGGTGGGCTATGCGCTCCATGCTTTGCCACCGGACACCGATGTTCCGTGGCACCGCGTAGTGGCAAAGGGCGGCGTAATCAACAGTCGCTGTGCGCGGTTTGGAGAGCTTGACATCCAGCGGATCTTACTCGAGAGTGAGGGTGTATCCTTTGTTAACGGAAAGACTGTTAATATGGAAAAACATTGTTTTAATTTTGTTGACATTACAATGGAAATGTGATATACTTTTAACAAATAGATTCTTTGCGCGGCGCAGGGACGCCAACAAGGTTAAATAGTGGATTGCGGATTGCAAAAGCAAATCCGCGCTTTCGTGTGCTTAATAAGCCTTGTCGGAGTTCCGATAAGGCTTTTATTTTACGCTACTTTTGATGAGGAAGAGGGGCATAACTTAAAAAGTCAGACGCGCATACAAATAAAGAAAGGCAGGAAGCAACTGTGACTTATTTGCTCAAAGGCGTGACAATGTTTGCAAACGGCGAAGAAAATCCCGTTGTTGTGGGAGATAATCCCGTTGACATTGAAATCATGGAGTTAAACGGTTGTGTGGCATTTCCCGCTTTTGCTGATGTGCATGTGCATTTTCGCGAACCGGGCTTTTCTTATAAGGAAACCATGGAAACAGGCATGAACGCGGCAGCGGCAGGCGGGTACACGATGGTTGCCACCATGCCGAATTTGTCTCCTTGTCCGGATACAAAAGCGCATTTGAACTTACAGTATAAGTGCATGGGAAAAAAACCGAAAATAAATGTTATCCCCTACGGTACGATTACAAAAAAACGTGCGGGGCAGGAACTTTCTGATATGGACGATATGGCAAATGGTGTTTTGGCGTTTTCGGATGACGGCAGCGGCGTGCAGGATGACGATGTGATGCGTGCAGCAATGAAAAAAGCAAAATCTCTCGGAAAAATCATTTGCGCCCACTGTGAGGATGATAGCCTCTTGTGCGACGGTTATATTCATGACGGGGAATACGCAAAGGAGCACGGTCACCGCGGCATTTGCTCCGAAAGTGAATATGGGCAGATTGCAAGAGACTTAAAGCTGGTGCGGGAAACGGGCTGCGCTTATCACGTGTGCCATATTTCTGCTAAGGAAAGCGTGGATTTAATTCGTAGGGCAAAGCAGGAGGGGTTAGACGTTACCTGCGAAACCGCACCGCATTATCTGGTACTGACGGACCGTGATCTGGAGGAAGACGGGCGTTTTAAAATGAACCCGCCTCTTCGTGGCGAGGAGGACCGAAAGGCATTGCTTGCAGGCGTTTTAGACGGTACAATTGATATGATTGCTACCGACCATGCACCGCACAGTGCCGAGGAAAAAGCACGCGGACTGGAAAAAAGTGCTATGGGTGTTGTCGGTCTTGAAACGGCATTTGCTGTTTTATATACCCACTTGGTAAAAACGGGAATTATCCCATTGGATAAGCTGATTTCACTGATGAGCATCAATCCCAGAAAACGGTTTGGGGTATGTGCGAATTCGGCAGATCTTACGGTATTTGACTTAGATCGGGAATATACTGTTGACCCCATGGCGTTTCAGAGCATGGGGAAAAGCACGCCGTTTGCAGGCGAAAAGCTATTTGGTAAATGCGTGGCGACTTTCTGCGGCGGAAATTTGGTATGGAGGGACAAAGATTGATTCAGACGGTTTATAAAATTGTTTCCAATGAACCGCTTACAAAAACGGTTTATAAGATGAAACTTATGGGTGATACATCGGCTTTTGTTGCACCCGGACAGTTTGTCAATATTAAAATTGACGGGTTTTATTTGCGCCGTCCCATCTCGGTATGCGATTGGGAGGAAGGTCTTTTGACCATTGTGTATAAGGTGGTCGGAAAAGGCACGCAGGCTATGGCGGAAATGAAAGAGGGTGCACTTTTAGACTGTCTTGTTGGTCTGGGCAATGGCTATACGACAGAAAAAAGCGGAGATGCTCCTCTGCTCATTGGCGGCGGTGTCGGCATTCCTCCGCTTTACGGACTTTGTAAACGCTTGATTTTAGCGGGCAAGACTCCCACTGTTGTACTGGGCTTTAATACAAGCGAAGAAATTTTCTTAGAGAAAGAGTTTGAGACATTGGGTGCAAAGGTTGTGGTTGCAACAGTAGACGGCAGTATCGGCGTAAAGGGTTTTGTTACCGACGCAATGAAAGATCTCACCTACACCTACTTTTATACCTGCGGTCCGGAACCGATGTTTCGCGCCGTGGAACAAGTGGTACAAACAAGCGGACAGTATAGCTTTGAAGAACGCATGGGTTGCGGGTTCGGTGCCTGCATGGGCTGTTCCTGCAAAACGAAGTACGGCAATAAGCGCATCTGCAAAGACGGTCCCGTGCTGGAAAGAGAGGAAATTATATGGTAGATACAAAAGTTACACTCTCGGGAATTAAGCTGGATAATCCGATTATTCCTGCCAGCGGAACTTATGGGTTTGGCTATGAATTTGCAGAGATTTATGATATCAACATCTTAGGTACCTTTTCTTTTAAGGGCACAACAAAGGATGCCAGATTTGGAAACCCAACGCCCAGAATCGCGGAGTGTACCGCCGGCATGATCAACGCGGTGGGACTGCAAAATCCCGGCGTGGACAAGGTCATAGAAGAAGAGCTTCCCAAGCTTTCAAAATGCTTTCATAAAAAGGTGATGGCAAACGTTTCGGGCTTTTCTGTAGAAGACTATGCTTATACCTGCGAAAAACTGGACAAGCAGCCGCAGGTCGGCTGGCTTGAGGTGAACGTATCCTGCCCCAATGTGCATAACGGTGGCATGAGTTTTGGTACCTCGCCCGACGCGGTATCGGAAGTGGTAAAAGCAGTAAAAGCAGTTACCAAAAAACCGGTTTATATGAAGCTTTCCCCCAATGTGACAGACATTGTTTCAATTGCAAAAGCGTGTGAGGACGCAGGGGCGGACGGTATCAGCATGATCAACACCCTCTTGGGAATGCGGATTGATTTGAAAACCAAAAAACCCGTTATTGCAAACAAAATGGGCGGTTTTTCCGGTAGCGCAATTATGCCTGTTGCACTTCGTATGGTGTATCAGGTGTATGAAGCGGTTTCGATTCCGATTATTGGTATGGGCGGCATTACTACGGCAGAGGACGTCATTGAAATGATGCTTGCCGGCGCAACAGCAGTTCAGGTAGGCGCAGCAAACCTAATTGACCCCTTTGCCTGCAAAACCATCATCGAGGATTTGCCGCGCGTGATGGAACAATATGGTATAAAAAAATTATCAGATATAACAGGAGGCGCACACTAATGGGAAAAGACGTTATCATTGCCTGCGACTTTTCGGGCAAGGAACAGGTATTTGCATTTTTGGACAAGTTTCAGGAGGAAAAACCCTTTGTGAAAATCGGCATGGAGCTTTTCTATGCGGAGGGACCGGAAATTGTGCGTGAAATCAAGCGCCGCGGTCATAAAATCTTTCTGGACTTAAAACTCCATGATATTCCCAACACCGTAAAAAAATCCATGTCGGTTTTATCTCGCTTAGACGTGGATATGACAAACCTGCATGCTGCAGGAACCGTTTCCATGATGGAAGCGGCAATAGAAGGATTAACCAGACCGGACGGCACCCGTCCGATGCTGATTGCAGTAACCCAGCTTACCTCTACCAGTCAGGAGAGAATGGAGCAGGATTTGCTGATTGAAAAGCCCATTGACGAAGTGGTTATGCACTACGCAAAAAATGCGAAACTTGCAGGGCTTGATGGCGTCGTATGCTCGCCGCTTGAAGCAGAAAAGGTACACAATAACTGTGGCAAGGATTTTGTTACGGTGACACCCGGTGTTCGTTTTGCTGATGGTGACATTGGAGACCAGGTGCGCGTTATGACACCGGAACAGGCGAAGAAAATCGGTTCTGATTATATCGTGGTTGGCAGACCGATCACGGCAGCAGAAGATCCGGTCGCTGCTTACAGACGCTGTGTAGCAGAATTTGTAGACTAATTCCAAAGAAAGGATTTGAAATGATATGAAACGCATCATTGCAGAAGATTTACTGAAAATTCAGGCAGTTTTTTTAAGACCTGAGGAGCCCTTTACCTGGGCAAGCGGGATTAAAAGCCCCGTATATTGCGATAACAGACTGACCTTAACCGCTCCCGAGGTGCGTAACGACGTGGAGAAGGGCTTAGCTGAGCTTGTAAAAACCCATTTCCCCGAAGCAGAAGCGCTGATGGGAACCTCTACCGCAGGCATTGCGCATGCAGCCATTGTGGGTCATCTTCTTGATATGCCCATGGGATACGTTCGTTCCGGCAGCAAGGACCACGGCAGACAAAATCGCATCGAGGGAAAACTCAAAGAAGGTCAAAAGGTCGTTGTAGTAGAAGATTTGATTTCCACCGGTGGCAGTGTCATTGACGTGGTTGAGGCTCTGCGCGAAGCAGGCGCTCAGGTGTTGGGTGTTGTCAGCATCTTTACCTACGGTATGCAAAAAGGCTTAGACAGAATGGCGGCTGCAAACGTAATCAATTACAGCTTAACCGATTTTGATACCATCTGTACCGTTGCAGCAGAAACGGGATACATCAAAGAGAAAGACGTGGATCGCTTAATTGCGTTCCGTAATAATCCGCAGGACGAATCCTGGATTCGCTAAAATAGCGGGAAAGGAAGTTGCGCCATGAATCATTTAATTGACATTTTGCAGCTTTCCAATGCGGAAATTGACGAACTGATTTCCGTTGCGGAGGATATTATTTGCCATCCGCTTGATTACGCGGAGAAATGCCGTGGCAAAAAGCTTGCAACGCTGTTCTTTGAACCATCTACCAGAACACGCCTGAGTTTTGAGGCGGCAATGTATGAACTGGGCGGAAACGTTTTGGGCTTTTCTGAGGCGCAGAGTTCTTCTGTAGCGAAGGGCGAAAGCGTGTCCGATACGATTCGCACTGTGGGTTGCTATGCGGATATTATTGCCATGCGCCATCCAAAAGAGGGCGCGCCGGTTGTGGCATGCCAGTCCTCGACCGTGCCGGTGATTAACGCCGGTGACGGCGGGCACAACCATCCCACCCAGACGCTGACAGACCTTTTAACCATTCACCGTGAAAAAGGAACGTTTCATAATCTCACGATTGGACTTTGCGGTGACTTAAAGTTTGGCAGAACGGTGCATTCTCTGCTTTTAGCAATGTCCCGATATGAAAATGTGAAATTTATTTTGATTTCACCGACTGAGCTGAAAATTCCCGAATACTTAAAAGAGGATTTTCTGGTTAAAGACAATATTGAGTTTAAAGAAACAACTTCTTTGGAAGAGGCAATGCCGGAGCTTGATATTTTGTATATGACACGCGTGCAGAGAGAACGGTTTTTTAACGAACAAGACTATATCCGTCTGCGTGACAGCTATATCCTGACCTGTGATAAGCTTCAAACCGCCAAAGATGATTTGTGTATTCTGCACCCCCTGCCCAGAGTGAACGAAATCGCAAAAGATGTGGACGACGACCCGCGGGCATGCTATTTTAAGCAGGTTCTAAACGGGAAATTCATTCGTATGGCGCTGATTTTAAAACTCTTGGAGCTTAGCTAAGGAGGGAAAGCAATATGATTATCGGACAGATTAAAAACGGTATTGTACTGGACCATATCACGGCAGGCATGGGAATGGAGCTTTATAACGTTTTAGGGCTTGACCGGTTAAACTGCCAGGTGGCGCTCATCAAAAATGCTGATAGCAAGAAAATCGGCAAAAAGGACATTATCAAAATTGATGAGGTAATCGATTTTGATTTAGATGCACTTGGATACATTGATTCCAATATCACCGTGAATATTATCAAAGACGGAAAACTTTTTAAAAGAACACATTTAGACGTTCCACAGCAGGTGACAAACGTCATTAAGTGCCAAAATCCCCGCTGTATCACAACAACGGAGCAGGAACTGCCCCATATTTTTAAACTGACAAACCGTGAAAAAAAGGTTTATCGGTGCATATATTGTGAAAGCAGAGGAAAGTAAATATTAAATTTAGGAGAACGAAACATGAACAAAATTGTAGCAAACGTTGCGGGTAATCCGATTTATGCCGCAGAAGTAGACGAAATGGTTGCGGCGTACGCGCAGCGCGGACAAAACTATGATAACCCGCAGGGCAGAGAAGCTATTTTAGAACAGCTTATCAGCAAAAAACTGTTGCTTTTGGACGCACAGAAAAATTTGTTAGAGCATAACGCAGAATTTAAAGCTGAGTTTGCAAAGGTAAAAGAAGAAATGCTTGCAAACTTTAATTTGCAGAAAGCCATTGAGTCTGTTACCGTAACAGACGATGAGGCGCAGAAATATTATGATGAAAACAAAGCGCAGTTTAAAAAAGGCGAGTCTGTCAGCGCAAGCCATATTTTAGTTGACAGCGAAGAAAAAGCAAAGGAAATTCTGGAAAAAATCAATGGCGGCGAGATTTCTTTTGAGGATGCTGCAAGAGAAAACAGCTCTTGCCCCTCTTCGCAAAACGGCGGTGCACTGGGCGAATTTACCCGTGGACAGATGGTACCCGAATTTGACAAAGCAGTATTTTCCATGGAGGTTGGAGAACTGAGCGGTCCGGTAAAAACCCAGTTTGGTTTTCATTTGATTAAACTGACTGGTAAGAAACCGGAAGAGGAGATGGCATTTGCCGAAATCAAGGAACAGGTAAAAGGGATGCTACTAAACGACAAACGCCAAAAGGCATATACCAGCAAAATCAATCAGCTGAAGATTGTGTATCCGGTAGATAAACTTTAATAGAAAAAGTAAAGCGGCGGAATTGCATTTTGATTCCGCCGCTTTTTCTATGAGTATGTAATTATTCCTTGATTTCGCGACCACCATCACCAATTCCAAACTGGTAAAACGAGGGTGCATAACCGATTTTTTCGGCATAAGCTGCGCCGACCTTTTCAATAAATTCCGGAACTGCTTCGTTCTTTACCAGGGATACGGTACAACCGCCAAAACCTGCACCGGTCATACGGGAACCAATCGTTCCGCTGATTTTGCGAGCTTCGTCTACTAAGGTATCCAATTCAATTCCGGTTACTTCATAATTGTCTCTTAAGGAGTCGTGAGACGCGTTAATCAGCGCGCCGAACGCCGGCAGGTCACCTTTTGCCAAAACCTCAACGCTTCTGAGCACGCGGTCGTTCTCATATACAACGTGGTGCACACGTCTTAAAAGCACTTCGTCCGTAATCAAGTCCTTGTTGGATTCAAACACCTCAGGTGTAATTTCGCAGAGAAATTTTACTTCCGGGAGACGTGTATTTAACAGTTTAAGAGCTTGCGCACACTCTTCGCAACGTTCGTTATATTTAGAATCCGCCAGACTGCGCTTTTTATTGGTGTTGGAAATCACAATAGAGTAGCCATTCATGTTAAGGGGAATGTGTTTGTAATCGAGTGTATCGCATTTTAAAAGCATCGCACAATCCATTTTCCCCATTGCAGATGCAAACTGATCCATGATGCCGCAATTAACGCCCACATAGATGTGTTCCGCTTTTTGACTGTACAGCGCCATTTGAATCATATCAACTGGCTCTGTAACACCTTTTTTCTCATTAGATAGTGTTGCAAATGCGAGGGCGGTTGCAACCTCAATGCCGGCAGAACTGGAAAGACCGCCGCCATGGGGCAGTGTATCGTCAAAGAGCATATCGCATCCACAGATTTCAAATCCGTCCTGTTGCATAACGTATGCAACACCTGCCTGATAGTTACCCCATCTTAAATCTTTGTAAGTGTCGAGCTTCGTAGTGTCTAAAGTTACGAAATCGTCTAAATCTGTTGCCTTTAGTCGGACGATGTTGTCATCACGCTCGCGCAGTGCGATGACTGTTCCATTGGTCAGAGCCGCCGGAAACACATAACCGCCGTTGTAGTCAATGTGCTCACCAATCAAATTTACACGGCCAGGAGAGGCAAAAAAGCGAATATTTTCGCCCTCGCCATACAGTTTTATAAATTCATTTTTGAGTTCAGTGGTTGTCATAATCATACTCCTTTGTAGGTTTTATTCGTGTTCGCAGGTAAAATAACCTTCGAGCGAAAGCTCATAAATAGCGTCATCATTTTTGCAAAACCGCAACAGCCGATACAAATGTTCCATATCGGGGTTGCCACCGAAAACCGTTTTAATACCGCGTAAATCCGCAAGGTTTAACAGGGACTTCATCAGCCCGAGAATTAGCGCTGTATTGTTTTCTTCGTTTACTGCGGGAACACACAGGTCTAAAAACACCTTGTAGTTTTTTAAAAACAGTGCGCCAATGGCTAAAATGACATTTTTCTCTTTTGCAACCATCACGATAGCGTCAGATATATCGGTATCATTTCCGCGGGCACGTAAAAAAGCTTGTGCTTCCGATTTATTTTCTACTGCTTTTATTTCTATCATTTGCCTCACCGCCCATTAAGAGTTTCACTTCTGCATCGGTTAAATGGCGCCATTTTCCAACGGGAAGATTACCGAGTGCAACCTTTCCGACTTTTACCCGTTTCAGACGAAGAACAGGGTATCCCACCGCTTCGCACATGCGGCGAATCTGGCGGTTTTTCCCTTCGCGAATGGTAATATTAAGCTGCGCTGTTCGCTCCTGTTCCTTTACCAGCTGTACCTCGGCAGGTGCAGTAACATAATCTCCAATGTCAACGCCCCTTTTTAGCATCTGCAAATCTTCATATTGCGGAATGCCGGAAACCACTACCTGATATTTTTTGGGAATCTGGTGGGAGGGGTGGGTCATTTTGTAGGTAAAGTCGCCGTCGTTGCTTAAAAGTAAGAGTCCCTCGCTGGCGTAGTCTAAGCGACCGACAGGGTAGAGCCTTGCATCTAAATCGTTGACCAAATCTGTCACTGTGCTTCTGCCGCGCTCATCGCTGGCTGTTGCAACATACCCCTTGGGTTTGTTGAGCATCACATAATAGAGCTTTTTTTCCGGCTCAATGCGTTTTCCGTCAATCAATACCTTGTCATTGTCGCAGTCAATCCGGGTTCCCAGCTCTGTAACTACAATTTTATTCACTTTTACCCGACCGGCCGTGATCAGCTCCTCGGCAGCACGGCGGGAACAGGCACCGCAGCGGGCAATGTACTTTTGAAGTCTCTCGGGCTTTGCCATTGATTTCCTCCGACAATGTATATTTCTTTTTATTATACACCAAAATCCAGTTTTGTGCAACCGTACAGTAGCAATTTTTTTAAAAAGTTTCCGATGGTCGTTCCTTTTGGTTTTTCCAGATAACTAATATCGGCGGCGGCAATCAGGTCAATGGCGTCCAGCAATTTGTCCTCATAAAAAATCTGCGCCGTGCCGAGGATTTCTCCCTGCTTGACGGGAGCGGTGACGGTGTCTGGTAATTTATAGGTGATTTTTACATTTTGAAATTTTGTGTTTGCCCGTTCTGTTAAATAAAAGTTGCGGTCTGCAGTTACTTCAACGGAATCAGAGCTACCGTCTCGCACCGATACAGAATTAACGGTCATGCCCTGTGCAAGCAATGGATAACGCACCGTATTAGAAAATGCCTGGTCTAAAAGCCGGGTGTGGTCGTTCCAGTCATCGGGTGCATTAAGCGTTACGCAAATCAATTGCTTGCCGTCTTGGATTGCGGAGGATACCAGGCACCGCCCCGTTTTTTTGGTAAATCCTGTTTTCACGCCGACGCAACCCTCGTATCGCTGCAGAAGCTTATTGTGGTTGGTCACGGTCTGTGTGCCGGAACGAATGGACTTCGAGCGTGTCTTGCAAATTTCGGCAAAGGTCTGGTTGTTAAGAGCAGCGCGGGTAATCAGTGCCAAATCATATGCAGTCGTAAAGTGACCGTCGGCATCTAACCCGTTCGGATTCTGAAAAGCGGTATTTTTTGCGCCAAGCGCGTGCGCCTTTTTTGTCATTTCCTCTGCAAACGCTTCTACCGAACCACTGATGTGCTCTGCAATCGCAATTGCAGCATCGTTTCCTGAGGCGAGCATCAAACCGTATAGCAAATCCTCCAGCAGCACCTTGTCGCCGGCCTTTAAGTAAAGACTAGTGCCCTCTGTGCCTGCGGCATTTTTGCTGACGGTTACAAGATCGGAAAGTGTTCCCTGCTCAATGGCAACCAAAGCTGTCATAATTTTTGTTGTACTCGCCATGGAGTGACGGCGGTCGGCATTTTTTTCGTAAAGCACCTGACCGGTTTGTGCGTCCATCACGCAGGCAAACTCTGCAGACACCGAAAGTGCATACGCCCGATGGGGTATGGCAATGATGGTTATGAATAAGAAAATCGTCAGCATGCGTTTTTTCATAAATGCGTCCTCCTGAAAAAAACTATTTCATGTATATGTGACCGAAAAATTAAATATTTATTAAACTGATAAAAAAGGATTGAAATTTCTCCAAAATGTGGTATAATAAAAGTAACAATAGAAAAAATACAGTATAGAAGTGTTATTTTTATACATAACTATTGTCGGAAATGCACAAAGAAAAGCGAAGTTTTGCGTTCCGCCGAAAAGGAAATTTAGGATTGCCGCAAAAGCGGTGAGTAAAAATATAAAAAGGAGTGGATCGTATGAAAATCACAATGACAGGAAAACAGATCGAACTGACAGAAGGTTTAAAGGCACGCGTTGAGGATCGGTTTTCAAAGCTTGATAAGTATTTCTATAAGGACACAGAAGCTTTTGTAACCCTGAGTGTTCAAAGAGATGAGCAGGTTGTGGAAGCAACAATTCATTCCGGAAGCTTGATGTTGCGTGTAGAAGAGGCAACAGCGGATATGTATGTATCCATTGACAATGCAGTTGATATTCTGGAGCGTCAGCTTCGCAAAAATAAAACTAAGCTGGAAAAGAAAATGAAACGGGAATATGTTGAAACGCTTGCATTTGACAATATCTCCGAACTGGCGCAAGACGGCGGTCAGGACGAAATTAAAATTGTAAGAACAAAAACCATCGAAAGCAAACCCATGTCGCCGGAGGAAGCAGTTCTGCAGATGGAACTGATCGGACACGCGTTCTTTATTTTCACAAACAGTGAAACAGGCGATGCAAATGTGGTTTACCGTCGCAAAAAAGGCGATTACGGCTTGATTGAAGTAAACTAAAAATGAAACGTGCCGCCCAAATAACGGGCGGCACATTTGTGTGAGGAGTTATAAATGGAATCTCAATCCAGAAAAATAATCAGCAACAATAAAAAGGCATATCACGATTATTTCATTGACGAAAAAATGGAAGCGGGCATTGAGCTATTTGGAACAGAGGTCAAATCTGTTCGTAGTGGTGCGGTAAACTTAAAGGACAGTTATGTTTCTTTAAAAACAGGGGAAGCTATTTTAATCGGAATGCACATCAGCCCCTATGAGCAGGGCAACATTTTTAACCGCGACCCGCTACGGGAAAGAAGACTTCTGCTTCATAAAAAAGAAATCATGCGTTTAATCGGAAAAACCAAGGAAAAAGGCTATTCTTTGATTCCGCTTGCGGTTTATTTTAAGGGAAGCCGCGTGAAAATCGAGCTTGGTCTTGCGAGGGGTAAAAAAGCGTATGACAAGCGCGACGCCATTGCCGAACGAGACGCAAAGCGAAGCATGGATCGTGCGGTGAAAGCAAATTCTTATCGGTAAAGGAAAGCCTGATAACATATTTATTCAGAAAATGGTAACAATAAAAAAACAAGGAATATCGTGACAAAAAAAGGATCATCATAGGGGACTGCTTTTTGATAAGCAGTCCCTTTCCAATATGGAAAATATGAAAAAGCCGTTGAGGCGGAAAGGCTTGGGATGCAAATGGTTACAATTTGCGGCAAAGGCGTTTGCGGCGCCATTGCAATCGGACAGCTTTTGTTTTTTCAGCGGGATGAAATCAGTGTAAAACGGGAACGCACCGAGGATGTAGCGGGCGAAATAGAACGTTTTTTCAAAGCCAAGGAAAAAGCGTTAAAGGAGCTAAAGGAGCTATACGACAAGGCGCTTCGTGAAATCGGCGAAACCAATGCACAGATTTTTGAAATCCACCAAATGATGCTGGAGGATTCTGATTATATTGATTCTGTTGTCCATATAATAGAAAAGCAACAGGTGGGAGCAGAATACGCCGTTGCGGTTACGGCGGACAATTTTGCGCTTATGTTTTCCTCCATGGATGATGCGTACATGAAAGAACGGGCGATGGACGTCAAAGACGTATCCAATCGTGTGCTGGGTTGTTTTTTGGGAAGAAAATCAAAAGAAACGGTGGGTGAAACTCTTATTATTTGCGCGGATGATTTAGCGCCCAGCGAAACGGTGCAGCTGGATAAAACCAAGGTGTTAGCCTTTGTGACAAGAGGTGGCTCTACCAATTCCCACACGGCAATTTTGGCGCGTACCATGAATATTCCCGCGGTGATCGGCGTGGGAGATGCGCTACTGCAAGAGTATGAGGGAATGACCGCCATTGTTGATGGATACACGGGAGAAGTATTTATTGACCCCGACGAGGAAACACTAACAAGGCTAACCAAAAAACAGCAAGAGGATCTTAAGGAAAAAGCGCTTTTACAGGAATTGAAAGGAAAGGAAAACATCACAAGAGATGGACGCGTGATTAACATCTACGCAAACATCGGCGGACTTTCCGATGTAGGTGCCGTGCTCATAAACGATGCCGGTGGTATCGGGTTGTTCAGAAGCGAGTTTTTGTATCTGGAAAATGACGATTTTCCCACAGAGGAGCAGCAGTTTGTTGTTTATAAAAAGGTACTGGAGAGCATGGCGGGTAAAAAGGTGATTATCCGTACGCTGGATATTGGGGCAGACAAGCAAATTGATTATTTTCATCTGGAAAAAGAAGAAAACCCTGCGTTGGGCTACCGTGCAATCCGCATCTGCCTTACAAAGCCGCAGATTTTTAAAACACAGCTTCGCGCGCTTTACCGCGCATCTGTGTTTGGGAATCTCTCGGTCATGATCCCAATGATTGTATCGCTGGATGAGGTTTTGGCAGTGAAACAAATTGTGGAAGAGGTCAAGCAGGAATTGACACAGCAGGGAATCCCCTATGCCGACGGCGTAGAGCTTGGCATTATGATTGAAACACCGGCGGCGGCACTCATCAGTGACAAGCTGGCGCCTGAGGTGGATTTTTTCAGCGTCGGAACCAATGACTTGGTTCAGTACACCTTAGCGGCCGATCGGCAGAATGCGAAGGTAGATGACTTTTGTGACCCCCATCACGAGGCAGTGATGCGGCTCATTGCATTTTCTGCCGAAAACGCCCACAAGCACGGAAAATGGATTGGGATCTGCGGTGAGCTGGGTGCGGACACCTCGCTCACAGAACGGTTTTTGAAGATGGGGATTGACGAGTTTTCTGTTTCGCCCTCCTGCATTTTAAAGGTTCGTGACGCGGTGCGGAAAAGTTATGCAAAGTAGGAGGTGCGTATCAAAGCCTCTTCTCATATCCATCCCAATTTGGACATATATTGTCTTAAAAGGGGATGATTTTCATGCGCAGAAAACGCTATTACCATAAAACCATCGTATTGACTAACTTGTTTTCAAGTACGCCTCTGCTCTTGCTGGCAGTTCTTTTTACGACAGGTATTTTTGTGTCTATTCTGGGACGGATTCCGATAAATCTTGGAAGAAACACAATTATGCATTCCTTTGATGCGGTGTTTCAAAAGGGGGAAATCGCCTCGTTGCGTACGACGGTGTATGACCGTATTTTTTCCGTCATTCCATCTGTAAAATCGGGAGAGGAAATGATGAAAAAGCATTCGGCAAAGTATGGTGGGGTCAAAAAAAAGGACAAATCGGAGGTGGAACCTACGCAGGAGGAGACGAGGATTTCGGGAAGGATTAAAGCAATGGACATGTCTGCTTCGGGAAAATTTACCTTTCGGAACGAAACGGGATATGCGCCAAATGTAGAGGAGCTTTTGCCTTATCCCCTTGCCTTTCAAAAAGATGCAGGAAGTCCGCAGGTGCTGATTATGCATACGCATACCTCGGAGGCGTATGCACAAAGTCCAAACGGGCGCACAACGGATAACACACAAAACGTGGTTCGCGTAGGTGAAATAATCAAAAATCAGCTGGAGGAGCGGGGTATATCTGTCGTTCATGACACAACGCGAAACGATTATCCCGCCTACAACGGGTCCTACAGCAAAGCACTGGCTGGCATTCAAGCGCAGCTAGACGCAAATCCGACCATTGAAGTGGTGCTGGATATACACAGAGATTATGCAGAGCAGACCCAAAACGGGGAAGCAGTACAGCTAAAACCTGTTGCGGAGATAAACGGCGAACAGGTGGCACAGGTGATGCTTGTCGTTGGCACGGACGGTTTGGGGCTTAGTCACCCGAATTGGAAACATAACCTTGCCTTTGCTGTGCAGATTCAGCAGGCGCTTAACGACATATCCCCAAACCTTGCCCGCCCAATCAATTTGCGCAGGGAGCGGTTCAACCAGCATTTAACGAAGGGATCTTTAATTGTGGAGGTTGGAACGGCAGGAAACAGCGTTTCAGAATGCGAACGTACAGCGGTTTACATCGGAAACGCCGTAGCATCGGTGTTAAACGGAGAATAGCGGAATAAAAATCTTTCTTTTACGCATAATAACGGTATGTTTACAAAACTGCAAGCGGAAAGGATAGATTGTGATGAAGCTTTCAAAAAGTTTAGAAGAAAATAAAAAAATAATGTCGGAAATTCTGCCGCTCGGCAGGAGCTTTGATGTTATCAAACGGGATTTGTACATCGGCGGGAAAAAGGCGGCAATGTATTTTATAGACGGCTTTGTTAAAGACGGTGTTGTTGCCAAAATGATTAATTTTCTTTTAACAATCAAACCGGAGCAGTTGTCGGGTATAGACGATGCTCAGGATTTTGCCGCGCATTTTGTAACGTATGTGGAGGTTTCAACGGAAAATGACGTAGATAAACTGATAACTCAGTATTTGTCCGGTCCTGCGGTTTTAATGATTGACGGATTTTCCGACGCAATTTTAATTGACGCAAGAACATATCCTGCAAGAAGTACAGAAGAACCGGAAAAGGAAAAGGTGCTTCGCGGCTCCAGAGACGGTTTTGTAGAGACAGTTGTTTTTAACACCGCGCTTCTGCGCAGAAGAATTCGCGATCCGAAGTTTGTGGCGGAGGTACTCAACGTGGGCAACCGCTCCAAAACAGATGTGGTGGTTGCGTATATTGATGATATTGCGGACAAAAACACACTCGAAAAAATTAAAAAAAGGCTGGAAAAGATTGACGTCCGCTCGCTTACGATGAATCAAGAGAGTTTGGCAGAGTGTCTGATGAAACGAAAGTGGTATAATCCGTTTCCGAAAATCCGTTACACGGAGCGTCCCGACATTGCGGCGGCAAATATCTTAGAGGGAAATCTGGTTATTTTAGTGGACAATGACCCGTCAGCCATGATTTTGCCAAGCTCTATTTTTGATTTTATTCAGGAGGCAGACGACTTTTATTATCCGCCCCTCATTGGTGGGTATATCCGCCTTGCGCGAAACCTAATTTTCTTTTCCACCCTGATTTTAACACCGCTTTGGCTTTTGGCACTGCAGAATATGGACATGCTCCCGCCATGGTTGCAGTTTTTGCGGATTGCTGAACCGAATGAAGTGCCGGCGATTGCACAGCTTTTGCTTTTGGAGGTTGCCATCGACGTGTTAAAGCTTGCTTCGGTCAACACACCAAACATGCTGGGTAGCTCGCTCAGCATCATCGGCGCGTTGATTTTAGGCGACTTTGCCATCCAGTCGGGCTGGTTCGTGCCGGACACTATTTTGTATATGTCTATTGTGGCGATTTCCAGCTTTGCGCAGCCCAGCGTAGAACTCAACTATGCCTTTAAGTTTATGCGCGTTATCATCCTGCTGTTGACGTATTTCTTTAACTTAATCGGTTTTATCGCTGGACTTTTGATTTCACTTCTTTTTATCGCAACAAACAAAACTGTTACAGGGAAAGGGTATCTGTATCCGGTTATCCCGTTTAATGCGCATGACTTTAAATATAAGTTTTTACGCCTTCGGATTCGATAAGTCGGAGGCCAAGCGGTCTTAG
>JAZNIA010000097.1:0-2520 GCA_045577195.1 Congzhengia sp. | reverse complement strand
TCCGCTGTGAGCAAGGTCTGAAATCACCTGAGATAAAAGCTCTATTCTTCTTATATTAATTTTTCCTGTATCATAGGTTAAGGTTGATGTTCCAACCTTAATCACCACTTTTTGTTTTTCTGACATTTCAGTCCTCCGATGATGTTTCCTTGTCTGCTACTGTAATTTCAACGATTTGTGGAGTTGTCTGTATGGTAGACGTTGTAATTTCCATTTCACGGCCAAAAAGCAACTGAATATTGGAATCTGTATAAAAACCGTCCTCTTTCTGTTTTCCGCTCGCCTCTACCACGATGGTTACATCATAGCGGTCGGGAACCGTTGCCTGATACACGGTTCCGTTATCGGAAATCACATTTCGCATAGCAGGCTCTGCGCTTACTTCTTTCACCGTACCGAGCTGCTTGTCGCTTGCAGTTACATAAACGCTGTCGCCGACAACGATGGCGTCACGCGTAACATCGCGCACTTCCTTCACTCTCATTTTGATCTGAAGTGTATCTAAAGATGTGTCTGATTTAATCAGCATATTGGATTCATTTGACAAAACCGTTTCTTTTTCAAGCTTTGCTTTTGTGAAGAAGATTCCTCCGATGGCAATGAGAATGACCAGAATGAACGCCAGGTCAACAATACTGATTTTTCCAAACAGTTTTCCTTTTTTGTCTAAAATCATTGTGCCACCTCCTGCTTGCCAAAGACGGATTTATCATATTCTAAACCGACTACTGTTCCGCTCAGTGCCGTTCCGCCGACAACGCAGAACATCGGTTTGCCGATTTTTACTGTTTCTTCCTCAAATTTTATATCGGGATATTGAAGTTTAGCAACGCCTTCTATTTCCAGCGTTACATCCACTTTACCGGGAAGATTTGCATGTTCAACAGTTTTTGCATCATGGTTTTCTGCAAAAACGTGTGCAGATGCATCATGAACCGCAACAACTTTTCCCAGCATTGTTTTGCTGATGCTCTCGTAAACAGTCTGCCCTTCCTCTAAGTAATTTAAAACCTCAGGGTCGGCACCGCGTACTTCAACGGAAAATGTAACCGTTCCTTTCATATTCTGATTGCGATTCTCTCCAATGTTTGTCAGATGCAGAATACCAAATACCGCCACAACCACAATCAGCAAAACCAGAATAATCAAATCCAGAATGTTGATTCTCGTTTTTGCACTGTTATTTGTTTTCATATGCAACCTCCTTGTAAAGTTGTTCAAGATTTTTTACCATAATTTCTGCTGTAAACGCTCTGTCATAGTCTTCTTTTGCGGCTTTCGCACATTGGTGATAAAATGCTTTGTCCTCTGCCAATTTTAAAAACGCGTTTGCCATGGAGGCAGAATCGGCAAAGGGAACCAAAAGCCCGTTTTTGCCATCTATAATCAATTGACCGTTTCCGCCCACGTCTGTTGCAACTGTGGGTTTTCCAAGACTCATGGATTCAAGTATGGCAAGGCTCATCGCCTCGGAAACGGAAGAGATTACGTTTACGTCCGTGATATTAAGAAGATCCGCCGTGTCGGGAACATAGCCCGTAAAAATAATTTCAGGAACATCCTTTGCCTGCTCTTTTAATTCCTTTTCCAAAGAACCGTCGCCGACAATTAAAAATTTCCCGGTATTGCCGCTATCTAAAAACTGTTTTGCCGCTTTGATAAAATGACGGTGTCCTTTTACTTCCTCCAGTCTGGCAAAGATGCCAAACACCGTTTCACCGCCAATGCCATACGTTTGCCGCAGCGCGGTTTTCTGTTCGTCGGATAACGGCTTTACGGCTTCTACACCGTTATAAACCGTGCGGATTTTATGCTGCTTAATGCCGCAGGATAACAGATTGTCTTTCACTGCGTTGGACACGGCAATGTAGTAATCACACAAACGGTTATTTAAAATGCTTTTTAAAATTGATATTGGGAACCGTCCTTTAGGTTCTATACAGTGCCTTGTTGCAATCACAGTTTTGATGCCCGCCTGTTTTGCCGCAATCCGCGCAGAAAGGCTTGCATGGGTGTGTATGATGTCAATATTTTCTTTTGAAAACAACGTTTTTAAGTATGCTACACACCGTTTATCATAGGACTTATCCGCCATAAACGGCACTTCTAGAATCTGTATGTCAGAAAACGCAGAAAGAAGCGGTTTTAGCATACTGTTTTCCGGAATCAATACCGTTACACGAAACGCCGCTCTGTCAAAATAACGGATATAATTTAATAGATACCGTCCCGCACCGCCGATGTTGGTGTCGGACACGACCTGACATACATGAATCATTTTACCGACGCCTCCTCATGTTCCGGCTGACTCATCACCACATTCACACCACTGATGCCCAGCGCGATTACAATCCAGAAAATCATTAAAATTTTATAGTTGTACCAAACGTAATCCGTCATGCCCTGAAGCAGAAATCCAAGCACGCCCGCGCCCAGTGCAATCACAATTTTCGCGGCAGGGTCTTTTTTACGTACCGCTGCAATCTTTTTTGAAAACGTTTGTCTGATAAACATAAGCAT
>JAZNIA010000096.1:0-1891 GCA_045577195.1 Congzhengia sp. | reverse complement strand
CCTTTTTTATTTTGTGGGTGCGCAGGGGGTTAAACAACGCGTGCGTGCGCGTTCATTATACCCCGCGGGACCGGTGCCGGGTGCCGTCCGCAGATCGTCCGGGACCGGTGCCGATCGTCCGGAGCGCCAACAACGCAAGCCGGAGCAATGCCGCTGGACTGGATACCGATGCAATACAACTGATTTTTCATCATGTGACAATATGACAGTTACAGGATACAAAAAGACATTGATTTTAGCGGTAAATGGTGCTATAATACAATCACAGGCAAGGGAGACCGAGCCGAAAAGATACAGCGCACATAGCGTACACGTAAAGCGTGTTAATGTATCCGGTATCAATGGGAGATCGCAGATAACTCCCCACAAAACAGATTATTTGCAAACAGCGCAATATAAGCACTGAGCGCTATATAAAATATGACTTATCGAGCGATTCAGCCCAAGAGACTGAACGGGCTATACCGAAGTATAGCAAAAGAAGAACGGTTGACGGTGTACCATCTCGGAAAAATAAAACCGTCCGCAGAAATAACGGCTACTGCGATAACAAAGCCCATGCCGCAAAGCATACCAAAACTAGCCCGCGCACATTCTGCGGATTGAAACAAGTCCAAAGTGACGAGCGCCGAATAGGAAGAATAAGCGTTCCGCAGATTGCAGCAACTCCAAACCATACCGGGAGTAGACCGGCAGAGAACAAACGAAAAAGCGCTTCTGCGCTAAATAAATCTGAGGCACTGCGCAAGAGTGCAGGCCGATACCAGCGCACCGGCACCGCGTACAATGTGCCGGACTAGATCGGGCTGAATCAAGCCGGATTGAATCAATCCAAATCAGAACAGGCGAAACGCCGGGAGGGAAAACCATGAAAAAGCACATTGTAAAAGAAAACGGCGAGACGGTCGGCGTTTTCCTGAATGCAGGTCAGGCTTGCGCCCTGAATGATGAATACATGAAGTACGGCAGAAGCTGCACAATCGACATTGTGACAGAGCATGACGAAACCGAAACCAACGAACAGGAGGAAACCAAAATGAAGAACGCTGAATTTATCACGGCTCTGACCGCACAGCTCGCAACCGTCAAGAATCGCTCCGCATGGGACCGCGGCGTGCAGCAATATGCAGAGGATTTCGCCGCAGAACTCGCGGAGAACCTCAACGGCGGGTACATCTCTCTTGACGATCTGCGCACGGGCAAAGGCGCAGAAAAAGCGATGCTTAACGGCGCGGACAACTGGAATCAATACAGCTACGGCGGCAGCTCGTATATCTACGATTGGGACATTGCGCGGATTCTCTGCACACCGTCCGAATTGAAGCGGACACGGAACGGGGAACGCAACCCGAACAGCCGCGAAACGTGGCTTGACGTTCAGGCGCGTGCACTGTTTCAGGCTTGCAACCGCACGAAAAAGGCAATCAGCAGAGCCTTTGAAACTGTCGAGGAGGTGCACTAATATGACCATCGACAGACGCGGAACAATGCCGAACGGGGACATCATCCAGCTTGAAAACTGGATGCCGACCTACCCCGATTTGATGAACCCGCACACGGTCGCCGTGTACATGGTAAGCCGCTGCACCTTGCCGGGAGCATTCGCGCCGAAAGCCGGTCAGCTTTTCCGCTGTGAGTTCACATTCCCGACAGCAGACGCGGCGCGGACGGTATACGAAGCGCTCAGAACAGGCGCGGCACAGCCTGCGGATTATCTGGAATATCTCTCCTATCCGCACAAGGCGCCATGTGTGACCGGGAAGGGAGCGTGACACCATGAACGAAGCGTTATCCACCTATCACGGCATACAATACTCATACGCGGACTTACAAGCCGCTTATAGACGGCAGCAAGACGTTACGCACCTTGCGATTGATTGCGGCGATTATC
>JAZNIA010000095.1:0-13479 GCA_045577195.1 Congzhengia sp. | reverse complement strand
ATTGGCGATTTGCAGGAAATCAGGGGTGTAAAATAGCATGAACGAATGTATGAAAGTCTTAAAAACGAGAAGAAGTGTAAAAAGCTACAAAAAGCAGTCTGTTCCGGAGGAAGTGTTGGAAGAAATCTTAAAAGCAGGCATCAATGCGCCCACAGGCAGAAATCTGCAATCCCCCGTGATGGTGGCGGTGACAAATCCCCAAATGGTGAAAAAAATCAGTGAAATAAACAGCTCCGTCTGGGGCTCAGACGGCGATCCGTTTTACGGTGCTCCCGCGGTAATCGTGGTTTTTGCGGACAAAACCGTAAACACCCATGTTGAGGACGGAAGCTTGGTGATAGGAAACTTATTAAACGCGGCAGCATCTTTGGGTATCGGCGCTTGCTGGATTCACCGTGCGCGGCAGTCCTTTGAAACAGATGCGGGAAAGGCGCTTATGAAAGAGTGGGGATTAGGCGAAAATTACGTTGGCATCGGAAACTGCATTTTAGGCTATCCCGACAAAACGCCGAACGAGAAAATACATAAGGAAGATTATGTGATTTATGTAAAATAAAAAAATGCGGTTGTTGCTACATACAACAACCGCATTTTTTTATTTAATAACAGTCTCTAGCCGCTTCGCAAACTCGTCAGTGCTTAAATCCTGCACGTTTCGAATCAGGTGTATATTCATGGCATGCGCTCGCTGCACAAAGGAGTCAGGCACGTTAAAATACGTCATAACTAAAATTTTCTTTGCGTATTTTCCGCCAAACCGTTCCGCCACAGTCGATAGTTTATAAAGTTCATCAGAATCCACACAGCCGTTTTTGCAAGAAATAAATATCGGCATAGCATTTCGCGTTGCAAGAACATCAATTTCGTTTTTCACATCGTCCTCATGGCGGTCGTCCGGAATCGGGTCCCAGTCAATGACTGCGCCACCTGCGCTACTTTCAACAAGCGGCAGACCACTTTCGTCCTTTAAAGAGGCAACGGTTGCAAGCGTGTAGTGCTCTAAAACGTTTCCTGATTTTGTAAAAAAGTTAAAAAGCGCAGGTGACTGAAACCGATACTGTTTCTCGCCGGGAAATGTATTTACTTCTGCAATTCCGATGCGACAAATCTCATCTAATAATGCGCGCAAGCTCTGCGCCTTGCGGGAGCCTGCCAAAACGCCAGAGAGAAGACGCTCATCGGGAATACGAATGGAAACGCCGTCAAACGCGGGGTGATCCGTTTGCATAAATGAAGTCAGATATTCAACCGCGGTGTTCCAGCTACCACAGTTTTTGCGGCATATATCCCAAAGCGTCATGACGTCTTCACGGAGTTTGCCTTGCGGAACGCCAAAAGATTCAGTTAATGTGCCGCCAAAAAGAGAGATTGCATCGTCTATGGAAAGTGACGCACAAAGTTTTGCGGTATCCGCACTGTTCTTCGGAAACACTGTTTTTGCGCGGCAGCTTCTGGGGTTGATGGAACGCATGGGAACGTTTTGCTCGTTGGAAACTGCGCCCATTGCAACCAAAACGGTTTCCTCGCCGCCGGTCAAATCAAATATACAGTCCGGATATGTTTTGGTAAGGCTGCGCAGCATATCACAAACAGCAAAATAGTCCGAAACATTTACCGTGACAACGGAGATTTCTGTTTTTATATTTTTTTTGCGCAGTATTTTTTCTGCACGCAGGCGAAATGCATTCATTTTTTTGCTGTTTTTCCCGAAAAGCACCATTCGTTCCGGGTGATACACCAATGTAGCAATAATATTTTCCAGCATTTCTTTATCATAAAATTCGATGATTGTCATATCATTTCTCCCGTGACTTCATTTGTTTGACATCGTGTTTTATCTCATTCTACCACAAAGGCGGAAAAAAGTCAAAAAAATTCAGAAAGTTTGATTTTTTCTTTGAAATACGCATTATTTTATGATACAATAATTATGTATGCAATTTAAGCGGAAGGGGGACGCGTTTCATGACAAAAAAAGAAGAGTTTATATCCATATACCAAAACAATATTATCCGCGAGGGAGCAGATAAGCTTTTAGAATATCTGGATTCTCCGCAGAGTGATTTTTTTACCGCTCCTGCCAGCACTCGGTTTCACGGGTCTTATGAGGGCGGACTTTTAGAGCATTCCGTAAACGTGTATCACTGTTTAAGGGATTATTTAGATCGGGAACGCGTAAAAGAAACCTATCAGCTTTCCTATTCAGCAGAATCGATTGCGATTGTGTCTTTACTGCATGACCTTTGCAAGGTAAACTGCTATGTGAAGGGAACGCGGAACAAAAAGGATAAAAACGGTGTGTGGCAGACGGTTCCTACATTCGAATATGATGATGATATGCCTTACGGGCACGGGGAAAAGTCGGTTTATATCATATCGGGCTTTATGCGGCTTACAAGGGAGGAAGCCTTTGCAATCCGCTATCATATGGGCTTTTCCGGTACAGAACCGCAAAACAACGTGGGTGCGGCATTTGAAAAGTATCCGCTGGCATTTGCGTTGAGTACTGCGGATATGGAAGCAACGTATTTTCTGGAATAACAAGGAGTCAGAATATGAAACGAGAAGAAGTGATTGTCTCACAGCAGGAGATACAAGAGCAAATCACATATACAGAACAAATTCGTGCGATTTACCGCTCGGAGGGGAAAAAACCGAAAGCGTTGGTGGAGACCTATGGCTGCCAGCAAAACGAAAACGATTCAGAGCGCATATGCGGTATGCTGGAGAAAATGGGATTTTCCTTTACTGCAGAGCGGGAAGAAGCAGATTTTATATTGTTTAACACCTGCGCGGTGCGTGAGGGTGCAGAAATGCGCGTTTTGGGCAATGTTGGTGCGCTCAAGCATTTAAAAGCAAGAAAACCGGACCTAGTCATTGGTATTTGCGGTTGCATGATGCAGCAGGCGCATATGGCACAAAAAATCAAGGCAAAATACAAGCATGTGGAATTGGTGTTTGGAACGCACGGGTTGTACCGTTTTCCGGAACTTTTCTATCAGGTTCTGACGAAGCACGAACGGGTTATATCCCATATAGAAAGCGCGGGACGCATTGCAGAACAAATCCCGATTTATAGAAAGGGAAATGCCAGCGCGTGGGTTTCCATTATGTATGGCTGCAATAATTTCTGTTCTTACTGCATCGTGCCTTACGTTCGCGGAAGAGAAAGAAGCCGCGCGCCGGAACAGGTGATGGAGGAGATTCGTGCGCTTGCAAAAGCAGGCGTAAAGGAAATTACGCTTTTGGGACAAAACGTAAATTCCTACGGCAAGGATCTCGACAATCCCATTGATTTTGCAGACCTTTTGCTGATGGTCAATGATGTAGAGGGAATCAAACGAATCCGTTTTATGACCTCTCATCCAAAGGATATGACGGACAAGCTCATTGAAACACTTCCTAAGGTGACAAAACTTTGCAAGCAGATGCATCTTCCGTTTCAGGCGGGCAGTAACCGTATATTAGACGCAATGAACCGCAAATACACCAAAGAGCATTATATCAGTTTGGTGGAAAAGGTGCGTGCCGTTATGCCGGACGCTGTGTTCACAACGGACATTATCGTTGGATTTCCGGGCGAGACGGAAGCGGATTTTGAAGAAACACTGGATGTTTTAAAAACCGTTCGGTTTGACAGCGTGTTTTCCTTTATTTATTCAAAACGGACGGGTACACCTGCTGCCCAAATGGAAAACCAGGTACCTGAGGATGTGCAGCACAAGTATTTTGACCGCCTTCTGGAAGTGCAAAACAGTATCTCCAGAGAAATCAATGAAACTTATAGCGGAAAAACGGTTGAAATTATGGTTGAGGGAATCAGCAAAACCAACGATGATATGATGTGCGGCCGTACAAGCGGCGGAAAAATCGTGAACTTTCCGCGGGAAAACAGCTTGAAAAACGGTGACTTTATCGAGATAAAAATAACAAAAGTGAGCACCTGGTCTTTAGCAGGCGAGCGTGTGAATTGAGATAAGAGAGGGTATTAAAAATGAACGAAATTTTAGAATTGGCACAACAGCTTGGACAAAAAATTGCAGAAAGCGAAGAAATTAGAGTATTCCACGAAATGGAAAAGATTTTCTATGAGGACGAAACGGCGCAAAAGGTGATGCAGGAATATGAAGAGACGCGCGCAGCGATGACCGTAAAAGCAAAGGAAGTCGGTATGACGCCGGAGAGTCTTCAGATGTTTCAGCAGGAAATGAAGAAGAGCATGGATAAGCTGATGGCAAACGCAACTGTGCGTGAGTATCTGGAAGCCAAATCGAATTTTAACGATATTGTAAAAAAGGTGAACGCCATTATTTCGTACTGTATTCAGGGCGATGAACAAGAACTTGCGGCAGATGGCGGCTGCACCGGAAATTGCGGCTCTTGCGGCGGTTGCCACTAAAAAACGGGAGGAATGAACCATGACGCCAATGATGCGCCAGTACCTTGACGTAAAAAAGAATTATCCGGACACCATTCTCTTTTTTCGTATGGGCGATTTTTATGAAATGTTCTTAGACGATGCAATCGTTGCATCGCGGGAACTGGAAATTGCACTGACCAGCCGTTCAAAAGGCGAGGACGGCGAAAAGAATCCCATGTGCGGTGTGCCGTATCATGCGGCAGATTCTTATATTGATAAATTGATTGCCAAGGGATATAAAGTCGCAATCTGCGAACAATTAGAGAATCCGGCGCAGGCAAAAGGAATTGTAAAACGGGACGTAATCCGCGTGGTTACACCCGGCACTGCAGTTGGCTCTAAAATGCTCGACGAAAAGAAAAACAACTTTCTTTGCGCCGTTTATGGGCAGGAGCATAGCTTTGGCGTGGCGTTTTCTGACCTTTCAACAGGCGAAGTGTTTGTCACAACTGTGCAGGAGCGTCAGCGTCTGATTGACGAAATTGCGCGCTATATGCCTACGGAAATTATTCTGAATCAGGAAGTATTTCAAAACACCAAGCTGCGGGATGAAATCCGGTATAGATTCAGTGCTTCTATAGAACGAATGCAGGCAGAGCCTGCAAGGGACAGTTCAGAAGATTTAATTTATCGTTGGTTTCATATCAGTTCACTTTCCGAGCTGCAGCTTCCCGATGATTTTTATACCGTAAATGCACTGGGCATGATTCTGATGCATTTTGAAAATACGCAGAAAATGCAAATCGGGCACTTAAAACGCGTCAGCGCGTACAGTGAAACCGAATATATGGATATTGATATTTTTACCCGAAGAAACCTAGAACTAACCGAAACCATGCGAAGCAAAAGCAAAAAAGGTTCGCTTCTTTGGGTGTTAGACAAAACAAAAACCGCCATGGGCGGAAGACTTTTGCGTTCCTTTGTCGAAAAACCGCTGGTGGATTGCGCAAAAATCGGAAAACGGTTGTATGCTGTGTCAGAGCTTTATGAAGCAACGGATTTGCGCGAACAAATCATGGAAGTTTTAGAGCATATCTATGACATGGAACGTCTGCTCGGCAAAATTTCCTGCAAAAGCGCATCACCAAAAGAAATGGTTTCTTTAAAACAGTCACTGATGCATCTGCCGGAATTAAAAATGCTGTTATCCAGACTAAACGCGCCGCTTTGCTGCAGTCTCACAAAAGAGTTAGACGAGCTTTGCGATGTCGCGACCTTAATTGATGACGCCATCACGGAGGAGGAAACACCGATTTCCCTAAAAGACGGCGGAATCTTAAAAACGGGCTATGATGCGCAGGTGGACGAGTACCGCAATTTGGCGAAAAACGGACAGCAGGCAATCGCGCAGATTGAAGCCAGGGAGAAAGAGGCTACGGGCATTAAAACACTGCGTACGGGTTATAACCGCGTGTTTGGTTATTATATCGAGGTGTCCAAGTCCTTCCGTGACAGCGTGCCTGACCATTATATCCGCAAACAAACGCTGGCAAACGGCGAGCGTTATATTACAGAGGAACTCAAGGAACTGGAAACGAAGGTGCTCGGTGCATCCGAGTTTTTGAAGGCGAGAGAATATGAGCTTTATTGTGAAATCCGCGACACGGTGGCGCAGGCGGCGGTGCGGATTCAGCAGTCGGCATCGGTTGTTGCGTATATGGATGTTTTGTGCTCTTTGGCTGAGGTTGCGGTCAAAAATAATTATACCATGCCCTGCGTGGACTGCTCGGACAAAATTGAAATCAAATCCGGCAGACATCCCGTTGTAGAACGCATGCTGGATGATTCACTCTTTGTGCCGAACGATACCACGCTTGATTGCGCGGACAACAGAATGCTGATTATCACAGGTCCCAACATGGCAGGTAAGTCGACGTATATGCGTCAGGTGGCGGTGATTGTGTTGATGGCGCAAATCGGAAGCTTTGTACCGGCTGAAAGCTGTCATATCGGTGTTTGTGATAAAATCTTTACCCGTGTCGGCGCGTCGGACGATTTGTCGGCAGGGCAGAGCACCTTTATGGTGGAAATGACAGAGGTTGCCCAGATTTTAAAGCATGCAACCAAGCGAAGTCTTCTTGTGCTGGACGAAATCGGACGCGGAACCAGTACATATGACGGTTTGTCCATCGCTTGGGCAGTGTCGGAATATATTGCAAATCAAAAGAAAATCGGCGCAAGAACGCTCTTTGCCACCCATTACCATGAGCTGACCGAATTAGAGGATAAATTAGACGGCGTAAAAAACTACTGTATTGCCTGCAAAAAACGAGGCGATGAAATTATTTTCCTGCGCAGAATCGTCCAAGGCGGAGCAGACGAGAGCTATGGTATCGAAGTCAGCGCTTTGGCAGGTCTGCCAAAAGATGTCATTTCACGCGCTAAGGAAATTCTGGCAAAAATTGATAAAAAGGAAATGGATACATCAGAGCTCATGCCTGCTCAAACAATTGAAAATGAAAGCGGACAAATCGGGTTTGGCGACATGACAGCGCAACATATCAAAGATATGCTCTCTAGCATGGATGTAACGACTCTAACACCCATTGAGGCGCTCAATAAACTGTATGAGCTGGTAAAAATGGCAAACGAATCCTAAGTTTTTGTTCTAAAGGCTTTCTGCGCCCCATATACTGTACCGTATATAATACTTGAAGGGAGAAATACGGTATGTTAAATTGCGCAGAGGATAACGAGGCAAGAATTGTCGGGTTTGTGGCAAGTGATTTAAGCTTTAGCCATGAGGTACATACGGAGGGGTTTTACAGATTCTATATCATGTGCGACCGACTGTCGGACAATAAGGACATCATTGTGGTTACTGTTTCAGAACGTTTGCTTGACGGCGTAACGCTGACGCTTGGCACAAAGCTTGAAATCACGGGGCAGTTCCGTTCTTATAATAATTACAGTGGGGAAGGCAGCAAACTGATTTTAACGCTTTTTGCAAAGGATTTACGCCTTTCGGACGACTGTGAAAGATGCGAAAATGAAATTTATTTAAACGGGTATATCTGTAAACCTGTGGTTTACCGCGTAACGCCTTTCGGCCGCGAAATTGCAGACATTTTAGTTGCGGTGAACCGTGCTTATAATAAGTCGGACTATATTCCCTGCATCGCGTGGGGCAGAAACGCAAAGTTCGTCAACAACTTAGAGGTGGGAACAAACATTAAAATCTGGGGCAGGATGCAGTCGCGGGAATACCAAAAGCGCATTTCCGAGGAGGAAACCGTAACGAAAACTGCTTATGAGGTTTCTGTCAGCAAGCTGGAAACCGTTCGAGATGAAGCGTATGAACAGGAGCTGTGATAAAAATCACAGCTCCTTGCTTTTAAAAAAATATGATTATTTTTTGTATCTGAAATTATAAAAATTTTTAAAAATTACAAAAAAGACTTTACAAAGGAATAAATTTGTAGTACTTTAATATATGTAAGTTTTTTTTGAGGGGAGCTGTAAAAGCATTGCATGCACTGGACTATTGGCTATGGTTATCGCTGAAAAACGGTCTTGCCTCCAATAAACAGATTGCGCTTTTAGAGCAGTTTTCCTCTCCTGAAGTGATTTATAAATTGAGCGAAAAAGAACTCAAAAAGGCAAAACTTTCTAAAAAGCTTGTACGCCTTTTGGCAGACAAGGATATGACAGAAGCAGAACTGGTAAAAGAACGCTGCAAGGAAGTCGGAATACGGGTTCTGACCTTAGACAGTCCCAATTATCCGAATCGCTTAAAAGAAATTTCCGACCCGCCTGCGGTTCTGTATGTCCGCAGCAGAGAACGAATCAATTTAAATGATAAAATCTGTATCGGCATGGTTGGAAACCGCGACATGACGGAGTACGGCAGCTTTGCTGCAATGGAAATTGCGCAAGGGTTAGCAGAGGCAGGCGTTGTCGTGGTCAGCGGATTAGCGCGCGGAATTGACGGCGCTTCTCACCGCGGTGCGCTCTCTGGCGGCGGTATAACCGTTGCGGTTTTGGGTTGCGGTGTTGACATTGCCTATCCGCCGGAACATGATATGCTGATGCATGAAATCATAGAAAACGGCATGGTAATCAGCGAGTACCCGCCCGGTGCACCTCCGCTTCCGAAGCATTTCCCGCTGCGAAACAGAATTATCAGCGGACTGTGTGACGGCGTTGTGGTTGTTGAGGCACCAAAGCGGAGCGGCTCTTTGATTACAGCAAGCTACGCGATTGAGCAAAACAGAGACGTATTTGCTGTGCCGGGAAATATTACGAAAAAGCATAGCCTAGGATGTAACCGCCTGATTCGTGAGGGCGCCATTTTGGTACATTCCGCATCGGATATTTTGCGAGAATATGAAATTCTGTACATAAATACGTTAAAACAATGCATAAATAATTCGGAGGGCGCATCTGGGCTTGAAGTGGTAAAAGAGCAGGATTTGACAAAAACGCCACAAAAAGCGGAAAATAACAGAAAAGAACAAACCTGGTCTATGAAAGACCCGAAATATCAGGGATTGACGGAGGCGCAAAGGCGCATTATTTCAGAGCTATCTTTTCGTCCAGTTTCTTTAGAGACCTTGATCACAAAAACCGCTCTTTCAGCAGACGAGCTTTCCATGAATCTTATGATGCTGGAGATTGGCGGTTTTATCAAAACACTTCCGGGAAAACACTTCGTATTAAATGACTGAACATACAATAGAGGAGGCCGAATATGGCAAACAATCTTGTAATCGTGGAGTCGCCTGCTAAGGCGAAAACAATAAAACAGTATCTTGGAAAAACGTATCAGGTAATTGCATCCATGGGACATGTCCGCGACCTGCCAAAAAGCCAGATGGGCATTGATATTGAGCATGGATTTGAGCCGAAGTATATTACCATTCGCGGAAAAGGTGACCTTTTGTCGAAACTGAAAAAGGAAGCAAAGGCAGCAAAAAAAATCTATCTTGCAACGGACCCTGACCGCGAAGGCGAGGCAATATCCTGGCACTTGGCAAATATGCTGGGTATTGATGAAAAGTCAAATTGCAGAATTACCTTTAATGAAATTACAAAAAATGCGGTGCAGACGGCAATCAAAAATCCGCGGCCTATCGATGTAGATTTAGTAAACGCGCAGCAGGCACGCCGCGTGCTTGACAGAATTGTGGGCTATAAAATCAGCCCGATTTTGTGGCGCAAGGTAAAAAAAGGCTTGAGCGCAGGCAGAGTGCAGTCTGTAGCAACGCGTCTTGTGGTTGACCGTGAACGTGAAATAGAAAGCTTCAATCCCGAAGAATTTTGGACAGTTGATGCAACATTAAAAACCAAAACAAATGCATCTTTCACGGCATCTTTGGTAACCTTAGGCGAAAAGAAAATCAAGCCTGCAACCCAAAGTGAGGTTGAGGCGATTGAGCATGAATTGAAATCTTCACGTTTTTTGGTAAAAAGCGTAAAGAAAAGCGAGAAAAAGCGCAGTCCCATGCCGCCTTTTACAACCAGTACTCTACAGCAGGAGGCATCCAGAAAACTGAATTTCACCGTAAAAAGAACCATGATGGCAGCGCAAAAGCTCTACGAAGGTGTGCAGGTCGAAGGGCACGGTACGGTGGGTTTAATTACCTATATGAGAACTGACTCACTGCGCATTGCAAATGAGGCACTGACAGATGTGCGTGCGTTCATTCAGGATAAGTACGGAGATAGCCAGCTTCCCGCCAAAGCTAACGTTTATAAAACCAAAAACAGCGCGCAGGATGCACACGAAGCAATTCGTCCCACATATGTCACAATTACACCGGCAGACGTAAAGAGTTCGCTGCCTGCGGATATGTATAAAATTTATAAGCTGATCTGGGAACGATTTGTAGCATGCCAGATGAAGCCTGCTGTATATGAAACTGTCAGCGCTGACATCAGCGCTGGAAAATACGGTTTTCGTGCAAACGGCTCAAAGCTGATATTTAAAGGTTATATGAGTGTTTATGTTGAGGGAAGAGACGATGGACAAAAGGAAAAGGACAGCCTGCTTCCGCAGATTGATACAGGTGAAGAACTGGCACTGGATGCCATTGCAACCGACCAGCACTTTACACAACCACCCCAGCGCTACACCGAGGCGACGTTAATTAAGGTGTTGGAGGAGAAGGGAATAGGACGTCCCAGTACCTATGCACCGACGATTACAACGATTACGGCACGCGGCTATGTTACCCGTGAGAAAAAACAACTGCTTCCGACTGAACTGGGAACGGTTGTAACAGATATTATGATTGAGCATTTTCCTGAGATTGTGGGCGTTGCGTTTACAGCGGATATGGAAAAGGACTTAGACGAAATAGAGGGTGGCGAAATCAACTGGGTAAATGTGGTTGACGAGTTTTACGGTCCCTTTGCTAAGTCAATTGAGACTGCAGACACCGCCATTGGTAAAGTGAAGATTGAGGATGAAAAATCCGATGTGATCTGCGAAAAATGCGGTCGCACCATGGTATACAAAATGGGTCGGTTTGGGAAATTTTTGGCATGTCCGGGATTTCCTGAATGCCGGAATGCAAAGCCGATTGTAAAAGAAACGGGTGCAGCGTGTCCCAAGTGCGGGAAAAAGATTTTGGAGAAAAAGTCTAAAACGGGAAAAATTTATTTTGGGTGTGAGGCGAATCCTGCATGTGACTTCATGAGCTGGGATATGCCGGTTGCGAATGAAACATGTCCAAACTGCGGCGGACTTCTGCTCAAAAAGAAGGGTAGAAAAGCACGTACAGTTTGCTGGAACCCCGATTGCGGATACGAAAAATAAAAAAAGCCGGACAGAAATTTTCTGTTCGGCTTTTCGTTTTCTACTTGATTTCAATATATAAAAATGATAATATATAAAAAAGTACATTTTGTCGAAAATGATTTTGGTCATTTTGTCGGAACGGAGGAAACATGGATATTTTTGCATGTCTTGTTATCACTAGACGCGTACTTGCGGTGGCAATTGTTTGTGCGCTCATCAGTGCACTGGTTAGACGGAATCAGAAAATTTTAACGCCTGTCAATATTTTAATTGTCGGTGTGTTTGTTGCAAGTGGGTTTCTTTTATACCCGTTTTGCAGGGAGAGCTTTTTTTCTGACGATTTAACCTGCACATTGCTTTCTGCTTACCATTCGCTTCAGTTGTTTGTCGTTGGCGGTAGCTTTGACGAAATGAAGGAATTTGTATTGACGCAGGATGAAGCTATTCAACAGCAATATACATCAATGGTTGCGGCGATGTATGTTTTAGCACCGTTCTTAACGTTCAGCTTTATTTTGTCTTTATTTCAGAACGCAATCTCCTATGTTCGGTACGCCTTTCGTTTCTTTCAAAAAATTCATGTATTTTCGGAATTGAACGAAAAATCTCTGGCGTTGGCGGAGAGTATTGTGCGTGAAAGCCGTTGGAGCGCCGTTGTGTTTACGGATGTGTTTGAAAAGGACGATGAGATTAGCTATGAACTGACAGAACGAGCGGCAAGACTTGGCGCAATTTGTTTCAAAAAAGACATTTTATCCATACGTTTTGGCATACACTGTTTTGGAACACCAATTTTGTTTTTTGTAATCGGAGCAGATGAGAGTGAAAACGTAAAACAGGCATTGGGACTTGTGCGCCGTTACGGAAAACGGAGAAACACAAATCTTTATGCATTTTCCACCCATGCAGATGGTGAAGTTCTTTTGGCAAGTGCAAAATGTAAGCGGATGCGCGTGCGAAGAATCAGCGACGTACGTTCTTTGGTTTATCATCTCTTGTATCAGCATGGCGCGAAGCTTTTTGAAGACGCGACTCCTTATGGTGATGAAAAGAAAATTACTGCTGTTTTAGCAGGACTTGGCGCCCACGGCACAGAGATGCTAAAAGGACTTGCGTGGTTTTGTCAGATGCAGGGCTATAGCGTCACAATTCATGCCTTTGAGAAAAATGAAAACGTGGAATCGCTTTTAAAAGCTGCGTGCCCCGAACTGATGGATCAAGCAAATTACGATATACAGATTCATGCAGGCGTCGACGTGGCAACAGAGAAATTTATCAATTTTGTAAAGGATTTGCCTGTCACATATGCTTTTGTTGCGCTGGGAGAAGATTCAGACAACATTCAAACGGCACTGACGCTCAGAACACTGTTTTATGAACAAAATCCAAATCTGTTTATTCAAGCGGTGGTGTATGATTCCGAAAAAGTGCAAGCCTTGGAAAAGGCGGCAAACTTCCAGGGAGAAGCATACAACATTTCCTTTGTCGGTGATCTGAAGACCTCATATTCTGCGAACGTAATTTTAAATTCAAAACTCGAATCTGCAGGGCTTGCGCAGCATATCAGCTACTTGAGTTCGCAGGAACAAAACGATAAGAAAATTGTAAATGAAAAAACAAACGAATTCTGGAACTATGAGTATTATTACAGGTCTTCAGTTGCCCGAATGATTCATGACAAGATGCGAATTTTCTGTAACATTTCCGGAGCGGAAAAGAAAGTGGAAGACCGTACGCCGGAGGAAAAGGAGAATTTGCGAAAAATTGAACATTCCCGCTGGAAAGCCTATATGCGTGGCGAAGGGTATATTTACGGCGAAACGCGAAAAGATATTGCAAAAAGACATCATCTTTTGGTGGCGTACGAAGTATTATCTGATGCGGAACGCCGAAAAAATGACTGATGTAATATAAGGAGGTAAACCCAATGCACGAATACATACCGAACCCGATTGATACATCTGACGTAGAGCTTAGTGACGAAATTTTAGCACTTTCGGAGGCTCTGTCTAAAAATACACACGAGGTCTGGTCGAAAGGACGGTTGGATAACGGCTGGACATACGGGAAAACAAGAGACGATACAAAGAAACAGCATCCCTGCCTGATTCCGTACGAAGAACTTTCGGAAACAGAAAAGGATTTTGACCGTCGCACAGCGATGGAAACGCTGAAACTGATTGTAAAACTGGGGTATGAAATTCGAAAAATGTAAATAGGAATTTTTGTTTATAAAGTTGATTTTTGTACAATAAAATGTAAATAAATCGTTACAAATCAAAAACAAATAGAGTGATTTTTATAAAATTTATTGACA
>JAZNIA010000094.1:0-12433 GCA_045577195.1 Congzhengia sp. | reverse complement strand
AGTATCTTTGATACAGATATGGTATCGTACTATGAACCGATTACTGTTGCAAAACCCATTACCGTTGTAGAGTAAATTTCTATAAAATCAATTTAAGAGGCTGCGACTTTTGGTCGTAGCCTCGTTCATTTATATTTGATTTATCCTATTGCTTGCAAAAATAAAGAAGGATTCGCAAAGATGCGAATCCTTCTTCGTTTGCCATATATGTTTTACGCGCAAATTTTATGTTTTTATTTAACGGGTTTTGTGTGCCAGATGTTAACCGCATAATCGGTCACGCTGCGGTCAGACGCAAAAATACCGGCGTTTGCAATGTTGGCAAGCGACATTTTGGTAAAGCGGTCTTTGTCTGCGTACGCATTCTCAGCGCGTCTGTGCGCGTCGCAGTAAGAGGCGAAATCTGCCAGGTTCATATAAGGATCGGAGAACATCAGATAGTTATAGATGCTATCAAAATTCTTGCCACCGATACCGCCGGACTTGATAAATTCAAGCACATCTCGAATAGACTGGTTTGCGTTATAATAGTCCTGCGGACGGTAGCCGCGGTGATAAAGATCATTTACCTCAGGGGTGGTAAGACCAAAGAGGAACATATTATCATCGCCGACAGCTTCATGGATTTCCACGTTTGCACCGTCTAAGGTACCTAAGGTTACTGCACCGTTAATCATCAGTTTCATATTACCGGTACCGGAAGCCTCCTTGCCTGCCTGAGAAATCTGTTCGCTAATGTCGGCAGCAGGAATGATGATTTCTGCAAGGGAAACCTTGTAGTCCGCAATGAATACAACCTTAATAAAATCGCGTACCTCGGGGTCGCGCTCTATCATATCGGAAACTGCGCAAATCAGACGAATAATCTCTTTTGCCATAAAGTATCCGGCAGATGCCTTTGCAGCAAAGATATAGGTCTGCGGCTGGGGACGGAAGCCGTGGAACTTAATTTTTCTATACAAATCAATAATCTGCAACACATTTAAAAGCTGACGCTTATACTCATGTAGACGTTTTACCTGTATGTCAAACATGGAGTCGCAGTTTAAAATCATGCCGTTTTTCTGTGCAACGTATTTTGCCAGACGCTCCTTGTTCGCCTTCTTGATTTCACGAAGACGTGCGAGCACTTCGGCGTCGTCATGAAAATCGTTAAACTTTTCAATGTTTGCTAAGTTGGTTTTAAACCCATCGCCGATTTTCTCGGTGAGTAAATCAGAAAGAAGCGGGTTTGCCTGACAAAGCCAGCGTCTGTGGGTGATGCCGTTGGTTACGTTGGTAAATTTATCGGGATACACGATGTTAAAGTCGCGGAATGTATCTGCCTTTAAAATGTCGGAATGGAGCTTTGACACACCGTTTACGCTGTAGCTACCTGCAATACACAGGTTTGCCATTTTGACAAATCCGTCAGAAATGATTGCCATTTTGTCAATTGCACCGGTAAGATTTGCGTGATTGGTGTAGATAAAGTGGCAGAATCTGCGGTTGATTTCTTCAATAATGGTAAAGATTCTGGGCAGGTGAGAACGAACCAGATCAATGGGCCATTTCTCCAAAGCTTCGCTCATAACCGTGTGGTTGGTGTACGCCAAAGCTGCGGAGGTAATCTCCCATGCATCGTCCCAAAGATAACCGTAATCGTCCATTAAGATACGCATTAATTCCGGCACGCAGAGAGACGGGTGTGTGTCGTTAATATGAATGACGGCTTTGTCTGCGAAATTGTCAAAGGTGCCGTACTTTTTATAATGCTCTTTTGTAATTTGTTGCAGGGATGCGCTTACAAAGAAATATTGCTGTTTTAAGCGCAGGGATTTTCCTTCGATTTTATCATCAGCAGGGTAGAGGACCTTGGAAATAGAGCTTGCCAGAGCTTCTTCCTCTGTGGATTTTACATACTCACCCTTGGAGAACAGCTCCATGTTAAAACCGCTGGTGCTTTTTGCACACCATAAGCGAAGTGTGTTGACTGCATCAGTATTGTAACCGGAGATGAAAAGGTCATAGGGTTTTGCTAAAACAGTCACGTAATCTGTGTGTTCTGTTGTGAGTCCCTTGTCGGTCCAGTGTTCTTTTACGTTTCCAAAGAAATGAACTTCAATTTCTTCGTCCGGTCTGGCGTTGAGCCAATAGCCTGCTTTGTCAATCCAGCTGTCAGGAAATTCGTTTTGCCAGCCGTCGATGATCACCTGTTTGAAAATACCAAACTCATATCGGATGGAAAAACCAGTCATAGGGTAACTTAAGGTGGTCATGGAATCCATGTAGCAGGAGGCAAGTCTTCCTAAACCGCCGTTTCCTAAGCCCGCGTCGGGTTCCATTTCATAAAACTCTTCAATATCAAAGCCGTTTTCCTTTAAATAAGCTTTTATATCGTCTTCTACACCTAAGTTCCATAGATTATTTTTAAGAGAGGTTCCCACCAAAAACTCCATGGACATATAGTAAACCTGTTTTGCTTCCTGTTCTTTTATCTTTTTTTTGTATGCGGAGCGCTTTTCAGCAAGCACTTCATTGGTTGCAACCATAACGGCTTCGTAAACCTGGCGTTTTGAACCTGTTGCGAGGTCGGTACCAAAGTTTACGTTCATGATTTTTTCAATGTTTTCTTTCAGCTTCTGTGATAACTTATTTTTCAATTGGGCACTTCCTTATTTAGATATAATTTCTTGATAGATTTCGATATATTCTTTTGCGGGTTTTTCCCAGCTAAAATCGCCGCTCATGGCGTTTTTGCGAAGGACACGCCAATGGTTTTTGTCGTGGAATAAATCCATCGCACGACGGATTGCGTCCAGCATATCATATGCATTGTAGCTCTGGAAGGTAACACCGTTACCCGTTTTGGTTTCGGGGTTATATGCCTCAACGGTATCGTGCAGACCGCCGACACTGTGTACAATCGGAATTGTACCGTAGCGCATGGAAATCATCTGCGACAGACCGCATGGTTCTGATTTTGAAGGCATCAAAAACAAATCTGCGCCGGCATAGATTTTCTGCGCCATTTCGTTGGAAAAGCCGATGTAGCCGCGGATTTTATCGTGGCATGTGTGTTCCCATGCGTAGAAAAAGCTTTCGTATTGGCTTTCGCCGGTACCAAGCGCAATGAGTTGAATGGGCATGTTCGACAGTTCGTTCATCACTTCGCAAATCAGATCAATGCCCTTCTGCGAAGTAAGGCGCGATACCATACCAATTACAGGAATATTGTTATCGACCGTTAGCCCCATTTCTTTTTGGAGCTGTTTTTTGTTCATAGATTTGAACCGGATACTTTCGTAGTTATAGTTTTTTGCAATAAATCGATCTGTTTCGGGGTTAAAGTACGCGGTATCAATACCGTTTACCACGCCGCGTAATTTATAGCTTCTGGGCTTTAGGATATTATGCAGACCAAAGGAGTGTTCCGGTCCCATGATTTCCTGCGCATAGGTGTGGCTCACGGTGGTTACCATATCGGCAGACTCAATACCGCCCTTTAAAAGATTGATGTCACCGTCATACATTAGCTGTGAACGGCAACTGATGTCAAGACCAAAAATACTGCCCAAAATAATGGGGTTGTATTTTCCCTGAAACTCAATGTTGTGAATGGATAAAACGGTTTTAATTCTGTTGTATCTTGCATCACTGCGGTAAAACGCGTTGAGATAAACAGGTAAAAGCGCTGTTTGCCAGTCGTTTACATGAATAACGTCTGGAAAATAGTCCAGCATATTCAAAATATCGAGTACAGCTTTAGAGAAAAATGCAAACCGTTCGGAATCGTCATATTCTCCGTAGGCACGGGGACGGTTAAAATATTGCTCGTTATCTATAAAATAGTACGTAACCTTGCCAACCTTGGCGCGGAATACGCCACAGTATGTTTTGCGCCAGCTGATGGAAACGTAAAAGCTTCCCAAAAACTCCATCTGAGTTTTCAAACTGTGTTCAATGGCACTGTAGCGTGGCAAAACGACGCTGGCATCAATCCCAGCTTCTGCCAATGCTTTTGGTAAGGCTCCACAAACATCACCAAGCCCACCTGTTTTAAAAAATGGTGCAGCCTCCGATGAGGCAAATAATACTTTCATAGAGAAATCACTCCTGAGATGTATTTCTGTTAGTCTTTTAATACTATCTTATATTTTATAAGAAATAAGATGTTGTGTCAATTCTTAAAATGCACAAATAAGCGGTCAAACACCGATGAAGTTTAAACAATTTTACCTTTATTTATGACAACGGGCAACGTATTGCATCCAGATAAGGTTTTGTTTTCGGTGATGCGGGCGTTTTTATCACAAATGACGCAGTTTAGAGAGGAATTTTCCTCGACAATGGTTTTCTGCATCACAATGGAATTTTTAATGACGGCACCCTTTTCCACTTTTGCATTACGAAAAATAATGCTATTTTCCACTGTGCCGTTAATTACGCAACCGTCAGCAATGTAGCTATTGTGCACCTTAGCGTTCTCTCCGTATTTGGTAGGAACAGAGTCTTTTACGCGTGTGAGAATCGGGCGTTCCTCTGAGAAAATTTGCGTGCGAACCTCACGATTTAGCATATCCATGTTTGCCTTAAGATAAACTTCCAGACTATCAATCAGCTCACAATAGCCATCATGTTTATATCCGTAGATAGAAAGTTCGTTGAATTTCTTTGTAATGACATCTTTTCCAAAATATTTCCAACCGTAGGTTACGCCCCAGTCAATCAGTTCACGGAGCAGGGTTTTTTTCATAATAAATACATTTAATGCAATGTCTTTTTTGTCGGGGGAATCGCCGGTGTGGAGCATGACATCTTCTACCTTGCCGTTTTTGTTCATTTTCAGTTCAACATCGCCCGCTTTTTCTACTGCGCTGCGGCATAGAACCGTGATGTCTGCTTCGTTTTTGATATGCATATCAAACATCTTTTTAAAATCTAGGTTTACAACCAGATTGGAGTCTGCCAAAATGCAATATTCCTCGAGCATACTGTCGACATATGCATGCACGCTTTTTAAGACATCAAACTGGCTGTCGCTATAGGAGATTACGTCAGAGGCAAAGGGTGTTAATATTTTAAGACCGCCGTTCTTGCGGTTTAAGTCCCAATCCTTTCCAGAACCAATGTGATCCATTAATGAGCCGTATTTGCTTCTGGTAATCACGCCTATGTCGGCAATTGATGCGCTGACCAAAGAGGAGAGCATAAAGTCGATTAAACGGTAACGTCCCCCGAAGGGAATGGAAGCCAGCGTTCGCTCGCCTGAAATCGCGTTTATTTTGCCGTCACTGTTATCATAAGTATCTGTAAATAAAATACAAAAAGCATTCATACTGAAAAACTCCGTTTCTGCCGCAAAGATACGCGGCTATATTTTGTCGCTTTATAAAAATGATGGGTTCATCTGCCGTGTTCAGGTGTGAGCATTTCTTTCGGAAATACAACCTCTCCGGAGCGCACAATTGCACCATGTCCAACAACGGCAATGCCCCAATCGTCGCGGTTTGGATAATCCTCAGGGGGAGCACCGACAATCGCGCCGTCCTCAATTACAGCATCATCTGCAATGATGGCATAACGCACCTTTGCGCCCTTGCCGATTTTTGCATTTCGCATAATAACAGAATACGAAATTTCCGCATCCTTTTCTGCAACAACGTCAGAGAACAGGATGGAATTATTCACCTCTGCCTCAACGTCGCAACCGTCGGTAATCATGGAGTTACAAAGCTTTGCGTTTTCGCCCATATACTGCGGTGTTGACAGAGAGTGACGGCAGTAAATTCGCCATAGGGGGTCACTTAGATTCAGCGAAATTCTGGGGTTTAACAAATCCATGTTTGCTTCCCAGAGACTGTTAATGGTACCAACGTCTTTCCAGTATCCGTCAAAGGGGTACGCAAAAAGTTTCTGACCGTCACCGAGCATACTCGGAATAATGTTTTTGCCAAAGTCGTTGGAGGAGTTGGGATTTGCTTCATCCTCTGTTAAGTATTTTTTCAGCTTTTCCCATGTAAAGATATACACACCCATGGAGGCTTTTGTGGATTTGGGGTGCTTCGGCTTTTCTTCAAATTCATAGATGGACAGGTCGTCGTTTGTGTTCATGATACCGAACGAGGAAGCCTCATCGATCGGCACATCCAAAACGGCGATGGTTGCGTCTGCACCCTTTTCCTTATGAAAAGCGAGCATTTTTTTGTAGTCCATTTTATAAACATGGTCACCTGATAGTACCAGTACATAGCTGGGGGAATACTGCTCTATAAATTGAATATTTTGGTAAATGGCATTTGCGGTACCTTTATACCATTGTCCGTCATCGCCTGTCACATAGGGCGGGAGTACCTGAATGCCGCCATTCATCCGGTCCAGGTCCCAAGGCTGACCGGTGCCGATATATGCGTTTAACTCCAAAGGCTTATACTGTGTTAACACACCAACTGTGTCGATGCCGGAATTGGAGCAGTTTGAAAGCGTAAAGTCAATGATTCTGTATTTGCCGCCGAAAGGTACGGCAGGCTTTGCTCTGTCCTTTGTCAGAACGTAAAGACGGCTACCTTGTCCACCAGCAAGGAGCATTGCGATCATTTCTTTCTTAATTCCCATAAAAAGGACCTCCTGTTTCTTAGTTTGATATATTTATATATTTTTATTTCTTATTTTTTGCTGTTTTTGTAGTTGTTTTGCTGGATACTTTTTTCTGCTCTGTTTTTGACTTTTCATTTTGTGGCTTTGGCTTAGACTTTTTCTTGTAAAAATACAGCGTAGAGAAAGGCGGCAGTGCAAGGGAAACATGATATTTGCGTCCGTGCATATTACCGGTCTTTGCAGTTACCTTGCCGTTTTGGGTTCCGCTTCCCCCAAAGGCAGAATCGTCACTGGAGAAAACCTGCGTATATACGCCGCGGTTTGGTACGCCGATTTTATAGTCGGGGTGATAGACCGAGGAGAAGTTGGAAACAGCAAGCACCGCGTTTCCTTCCTTATCCCGCCTGAAAAAGGCGAGCACATTATTGACACTGTCATCTACGTCTGCCCATTCAAAGCCCTCCCAGGAGGTGTCCAGCTCCCAGAATGCAGGCGTTTTTAAGTAAAAGGCTGAAAGAGCCTTTGTAAACTCCTTCTGCATACGGTGGTTGTCAAAAGAGAGCAGGCTCCAATCCAGTTCCTGTTCTTCGTTCCATTCAATAAACTGTCCGAACTCGGCACCCATAAATAAAAGTTTTTTGCCTGGGTGTGCATACATATATGCCAGATAAGCACGAAGGTTTGCAAATTTTGCGTCATATTCGCCCGGCATTTTGTCTAAAAGCGAACGCTTGCCATGCACCACCTCGTCATGGGAAAGAGGGAGAATAAAGTTTTCGGAAAACGCATAGGTCATGGAGAAGGTGAGGTTATGGTGCACACCTTTGCGGAAGAACGGGTCCTGTCTCATATAAAGGAGCGAATCGTTCATCCAGCCCATGTTCCATTTAAAGTTAAAGCCTAAACCGCCCACATCAACCGGATAGGTAATTAAGGGCCAGGAGGTCGATTCTTCTGCAATCATCAGAACGTTTCCAAAGGCTTCAAATACACGGGTGTTGAGCTTTTGCAAGAATTCCTTTGCCTCCAGGTTACCGTTTCCGCCGTGTTCGTTGGGCGTCCACTCGCCGTGCTTCTTACCGTAGTCTAAATACAGCATAGAGGCAACAGCATCAACTCGCAAACCGTCAATGTGGTATTTTTCAAACCAGTAGCAGGCGTTAGAGATTAAAAAGCTTCGCACCTCGTTTTTTCCGTAATCAAAAATATGTGTGCCCCAGTCGGGGTGCTCCCGTTTTTTGGGGTCGGCATATTCGAAAACCGAGGTGCCGTCAAAGTCTGCCAGCCCGTGTGCGTCTTTTGGGAAATGGGCGGGCACCCAGTCTAAAATTACGCCGAGGCCGGCTTTGTGACATTTGTCTACAAACGCCATAAATTCTTTCGGTGTTCCGTACCGCGCGGTGGGGGCAAAATACCCGGTCACCTGATAGCCCCACGATTTGTCATAAGGGTATTCGCTGATGGGCATGAGTTCAATGTGAGTAAAACCCATCTCCTTTGCGTAGGGAATAATTTCGTCCGCCATCTTATCGTAACTGAACATGTTTCCGTCCTGATAGCGGCGCCATGAGCCGAAATGAAGCTCATAGATATTGACGGGCTTATCAAAAACGTTTGCCTGCCGCGCAGCCATCCAGGCGTGGTCTTTCCAGCGGTACCCTTCTAGGTTATAAACCTTAGACGCTGTACCGGGACGAAGCTCGCTGTGTACGCCAAAGGGATCGGCTTTATAGAGCGTGTCTCCCTTTTGGGTCTTAATGACATATTTATATGCATCAAATTCCTTTACATTCTTTATGATACATTCATAAATTCCGCCGTGGGTAATGCGGGAGGCTTCGTGGGCCGTATCGTTCCAGTCGCAGAAATCACCTGTTACATAAACGGCTGCGGCGTTCGGCGCCCAGACGCGGAATACACAGGTGTTTTTTTCTATAAAATGCGCACCGAAATATTCGTATGCACAAAAATTTGTGCCCTCGTGAAACAAATATTCTGCTAAGCTGTTGTCGCTGTAATTCATGATCATTCCTCCGTTTTGCCGTGTGCTTTTTCTGGAAAAAAGGTAAAGATTTCTTAACTTATTTTATAGTATATCATACAGAAAACGAAATTTCAAGGAAAATTTGTGTAAAATTTATAATAATTTCATAAAAAACGACAAATTTTTATAAAAAATTAACAGCATTAAAATTATACAGTACACCTTCATATGATATTTGGTTGACAAAGGGGCATAAAATATAGTATGCTTTTATATATGAATTTATATCAAGGAAAAGGAAAACAGTTTTGGACAGAATCAGATTTATTTCAACGAACACAGCATATAAAGACCCGTTTGGTGCTATAAAAACCAATCAACCATGCACGTTTACGCTAGACGTTGCAAAGGAGGAGGCGCCCGGTAAGGTGCAGTTTTCTTACCGTGCAGATGGCTCGGACAATGCCCATTATGTCGATATGGAATTTTTTTGCGAGCGGGACGGATTTTTATCCTACAGGTGCACGGTGTCCTTTGATGCGCCGGACCTCTATTTTTATCGCTTTCAGTTTTTGAGTCCTGACGGGATGCGTTTTTGTGGGAAAAAGGACGCAAGGGCATATATTGAGGACTGGCTGGACGAATGGCAGCTCACGGTGTATGAGGAAACATTTCAAACACCCCAATGGAGCAAGGGCGCGGTGATGTATCAGATTTTTCCCGACCGTTTCCGAAGAAGTGAGTGTTTTTCCCCGATGGCGGCGAAAAATGAGCGCACCATTCATGAAAACTGGTTTGATGTGCCGGATTTTATCTATGACAATCCGAACTATAAAGGAAACGATTATTTTTGCGGAAACCTAAAGGGTATTGAGGAAAGACTTCCTTATCTAAAGGAACTGGGCGTTGATGTGATTTACTTAAACCCTGTTTTTGAAAGTCCTGAAAACCATCGCTATAGCACGGGTGATTATGAAAACATCGACCCATACCTTGGAACGAATGAAGATTTTAGCGCACTTTGCCGTGCTTGTGAAAAGCTTGGTATGCGTATTATTTTAGACGGCGTGTTCAGCCACACGGGAGCGGACAGCATCTATTTTAATAAATATGGGCATTACCCTTCGGTTGGCGCGTATCAGGGGGCGGACTCACCATATTTTCATTGGTATAGTTTTAACGATTCCAACGCCGGCTACGAATGCTGGTGGGGATTTGAAAACCTGCCGAATGTGAATGAAACGGCACCGGATTATTTGAACTTTATCACGGGTGAGGGCGGCGTTTTGCAAACGTGGCAAAACCGTGGCGCCTCCGGTTGGCGTCTGGACGTGGCAGACGAATTGCCCGACGCATTTTTGGATGCACTTCGCGTGCGTGTGAAAGAAACTGACCCTGACAGCCTTATTATCGGCGAGGTCTGGGAGGATGCAACAAACAAATTTGCTTACGGTGTCCGCAGACGGTACCTTTTGGGCAAACAGCTTGACAGCGTGATGAACTATCCCTGGCGCACAGCGGTGATTGACTATGTAAAACACGGTGATGGTACGCTGTTTCAAGAGCGCGTGTTGTCTATTTTGGAAAACTATCCTTCCCCTGTTCTGGATGCGCTCATGAACATTTTGTCCACCCACGACACGGAACGAATTATCAATGTGTTTGGTGTCGAGCATGAGGTGTCCCATCGCGATGCGGCAGGATACCACCTGACGGAAGAGGAATACGCCCGCGGTGTTGAAAAGTTTAAGGCGGCAGCGTTTTTGCAGTTTGCACTTCCCGGAATCCCCAGCATTTATTACGGCGATGAGGTGGGATTGACGGGTTTCCGCGACCCGTATTGTCGCATGGGCTATCCGTATGGGCGGGAGGACCTGGACCTTCTTTCGTATTTTAAAGAGCTGGGTCTACTGCGCAAAACCTATAAAGCAGATTTTACAGAACCACTTGTCGGGATTACAGCAGAAGACGGCGTTGTATCCTTTTCCCGCGGCAGTCTGCTTTTTGTCATAAATATGGGGAAATGTGACAGAAATATTACGATATGCAAAGAAAATGTAACAATATTTGGTGATAAAATAGATAAAAATAAAGAAAATCAATATAGGATTCCGGCAGGTCAGTACTGTATCATGCAGAAAAAATAGTATAAAAACGCCCAAAAACCGCGGTTTTTGGCCGTTTTTTTTGTTATTTTACAATAAATTCACAAAATAACCCTTGATTTTTTATCAAATTTATTATATACTACATTTAACAACTTTGTAATACTTTTGTTAAAAGTTGCATATACTTTGAGTGAAAGAAAAATTAAAGGTGGTAAAACATGACAAGCAGTACAAGTAACACAAAAACTGTACGGGTTGCCAAAATCCCGAAGCAGTTTTACAATGCACAGGAAACGACAGATAAAATCGGTGCAGTGCCGAAATATACAATTCGAAAAAAAGGATATAAAAAACTGGTAAGATTGGTTGCAAGCGCCGTGGTCGGCGGAATTATTGCAACAACATCTTGCGCAGTGTTTGCATCCGGATTCTCTTTGGGCTATACCGTTGAGATGGACAACAAAACCGTTGGCACCGTTGCGTCAAAAAACGATTTTTATGAAGCGTTGGACGATGTAAAGGAAGAGGCAAAAATTATTGCCGATGTGGATTTTGAACCGTCAAGCGGCGCAAGCTTTCATATGGAAATCGTGAAGAAAAGCGAACTGACAGAAAAAAGCGAGCTGGCAGAAAACATTAAGTCCATGTCTGAGGACATGACGGAATGCTTCTGTATTACATTAAACGGTGAATTTGTTGCTGCAGCAGAATCAGAAATTGCGGCAAATGAGGTTTTAGAGGCATACTTAGCGGAAAGAATCGGTGAGAATGAGAACATAACAGCAGAATTTACGCAAGCTGTGGAAGTGACAAAAATGCACGTTCCAAACGGAAGCGCAGAAACAAAGGAAGCAATTTTAGACTTATTGGATGCAGGAAAATATGTCATGCACGAGGTGGCCGAGGGAGAGACATTAGCGACCATTGCAATGCAATATGAGACAACAACAGAGGAAATCGCAGCTGCCAACGGATTAGAAACAAACGAAGTGATTTTCGGTCGGGTTTTAAAAATATATACGGGAGAGCCGTTTTTTTCCGTAAAAACCGTAGAGCATATCATCGGGGAGTTTGAAATTCCCTATGAAACGCAGAAAAAGGAAGACAATACCCTCTACCGCGGCAGAACAGAAATTGATGTTATGGGAAAAGCGGGCAGCGTGTACCGCGACTGTTATATTACCAAAATTGATGGTGCTGTTGTGGAAGAACAGGTGATTTCAGATGAGATTTTATCTGAGCCTGTTACGCAGATTGAACGCGTGGGAACAAAAGAGGCGCCCCCGTCTGTCGGTACCGGTGCATTTGTGATGCCGACCAGCGGAACACTGACCTCGCCCTTTGGTGCGCGTTGGGGCAGAACCCATGCAGGGATTGATGTCGGCGCAAAAACCGGCACGCCGATTTATGCGGCGGACAACGGTATAGTCACGGAGTCGCAGTATAAAAATAATGGCTACGGAAACTTCATCTCCATTGACCATGGAAACGGTTATGTGACGTATTATGCCCATTGCTCCGAGCTTTTGGTTTCTGCAGGTGACGTGGTTGCCAAGGGAGACTTGATTGCAAAAGTCGGATCAACCGGCAGAAGCACAGGGCCGCATCTGCACTTTGAGGTGCGCTTGAACGGAGAAGCGCAAAATCCGATGCACTATGTAAAATAACAAAAATAACTTAAAAAGAGGCTGTAGCAAAATGTACAGACCACACAAAGCATAAATAAGCAGATATAAAGCCATTTAGCATGATATGAACGCAAAAA
>JAZNIA010000093.1:0-1829 GCA_045577195.1 Congzhengia sp. | reverse complement strand
AAATGATATAATCATTTTGCTACAGCTCCTTTTTGTATCTGATGATTACCCCGCTCCAACGAAAAACAGCACCGAAAATATCAAAATGATGAGTACGGTATAGATTGCCGTTGGAATCAGGTTTGTCTTGATAATTTTTCCCTCTGCCCGCGTGATTCCCACCGTAGCACAAACAGCAACCACATTGTTGACACAAATGATGTTGCCAATCGCGCCGCCGATCACCTGCATTGCCACCACTAAAACAGAGGATAACCCCAGCGTTTGCGCTGTTTCAAACTGTAAATTGGTAAACAAAAGGTTGGACACGGCATTGGAGCCGGAAATAAAGGAACCCAAAATCCCAATCAGGGGCGAAAGAAACACAAACAACGTTTTGCCCGTGCGGGAAAGGAGTTCTGCCATCACCACAAGCATGCTGTGCATTCCGCTTTCGTTGATGTCGGAATATTTTAAAATCTGCACGAGTGCAACGCCAAACAGAACTGCAACCGCAGCGCTGCGAATCTGGCGAAAGGTGTCAATCCATGCACCCTTGATTTCCTCCATCGGCATTTTGTGCAGAAAAAACGTAACAATTGCAACGGGAATAAACGGAAGAACACCAGGAATGTTTGCCCATTTTAAGGAAAAGTCCAGCTGTTCTACTCCAAACAGATTGTGAAGCGAGAACACAAACGGAAAGCGCGCGTTCGTGTTGATGATGTCCTTGATGCCCAGAGCAGGAAGTCTTGTGAGCACTAAAATCACCGCAATTAAAAGATACGGCGTCCACGCTTTCAAAAGTGGCATGGACATCTCGCCTCCTGACGGACGCATCTTATTCTCTCCCTCTGAGAAGGTCCAGACGCGCTTTGGCACCAAAAACCCTTTTCTTGCCGCAAGTACCGTGACTGAGAGTCCCACAAGCGCTGCCAAAAGCGCGGGAAACTCGTATCCAAACACAGCCGCAAAAATCACGTACGGCACGCAAAAGGATAGACCCGAAAAAAGCGCAAAGGGGATTATGTCTCTAATCGGTCGCAGGGAATGTGCTTTTCCGAATACCCGCACCAGCACAAACACGCCCATAAGCGGTATGATAAGTCCGACAATCCCGTGCGGAAGCGCAACCCAGAAAGAAAGCCTATTGGCAAAGGCGCTGTCCACGCTTGTGCCCAGCTGCGTAAGTGCTGCTGAAACCGGCGTTCCGACCGCACCGAAGGAAACGGCAGTGGAATCAAAAATCAGTGCCACGGTTGCCGCGCAGACCGGCGGAAAACCAAGGCTGACCAAAAGGGGCGCCGCGAGTGCCGCAGGCGTTCCGAATCCCGCCGCACCCTCAATAAACGAACCAAACAAAAAACCGATGATAATTGCCTGAATTCTGCGGTCCGAGCTGAGTCTTGTAAAACCGCAGTTAATGGAAGCCATGGCGCCCGAACGTTTTAAGGTGTTCATAATTAAAATAGCGCCGAAAATAACCAAAAGCACCTCAATGGCGCTCAAAAATCCGTATATGGTGCAGGCGGCTGCAACAACCGGTCTCATCTTCCACACGAAAATACCGATGATGGATGCAAGCAGCCAAGAAAGAAACAATGCCTGCTTTGCCGGTCGGTTAAACACGGTCATGAGCATAACCGTAACCAGAATCGGAAGAAACGCAATCAGTGCATACATAAAAGGCTCCGTTTCTGCCGCCATTCGGCAAAACGAAGCCTTTTTTTGCCGACGGAGGCTTTTGCTGTTTTTTATAGCTTTTGCAGTCTCCGTCCTGATTATGTCCTAATTTTTTTCTTTTAAATAATTTTCTAAAATTTCTGCAGCAGTATAAACAAAATCTGCAC
>JAZNIA010000092.1:0-4082 GCA_045577195.1 Congzhengia sp. | reverse complement strand
AAAGGAGCTGTAGCAAAATGATTATATCATTTTGCTACAGCTCCTTGTTTGGATATATGTTTTTACAAATTAAGCGCCGTATCGACGTCAAACAGATATAAGATTTTTTCTGTCACGTTCTTCTTATATATTCGCTCTGCCGCCATTTTATAGCACTCTAGTTGTATTTTATATTTTTCTGCGGTTCTTTGCGGAGAAACGGTTTTGTCGGTTTTATAGTCCAATACAACAAGGCCCTCGTCCGTTTCAAGCAAACAGTCGATTACACCCTGCAGCATAATCTCCTTCTCGCTTTTAAATTCCGGTAGCAGTTCGTTTGCCTTGCAGGATATACCAAACATCACCTCGCGGCGAACGCGTGTTGCGCCCAGCATTTTTTGTCCCGCCTCGGAGGAAAAAAATCGTGCAATTTTTTGGCAGTCTAGAATAGCCACTTCCTCTTGCGACAAAAATCCCAGACGATGTATGCGCAAAATTTCCTCCTGCACGATTTCCGGCTTGTTCAGCTCCTTTGCCAAATCACACCGCTGCATCACAGTGTGATACGCCGTACCGATTTCTGTTGCCGCAAGCGGTGCGTCTTGCTGCTTGATGCGTCTTTGGGGCGGGTACAGATATACACTGTCTTCTGCCTGCTCCTGCAAACGCCGCTTTAATTCTGTTACGGTAATTTTTGGTGGAAGCACTATGTCGCTTGCATTTGGGTATATATATTCCATCAGCTCGATAAACTGCGCTGTCCCTTCTTCTTGTACTTTCTTTTCTTCCTGCACCTGCTGTGTTAACGCCGCTTTTTCTACCTCTGTTTTTGACATCAGAGATAACGAAAATCTGCTTTTATCTTCGCATACCGGCATCTTTAAATCACAACGTTTTCTAAGCGCATCACAGTCGGGATGATTGATGAGCGCAGTTAACAGCCAATCCAGATATGACTCACAGTCTGCAACAATGCTGGCATTGATGTTTCTCCTTTTTCCGCCGCGCGCGCAACTGTTGATTTTCTTTTCTAAATCCCGCACTGCACCAATTAAAATCAATTTTTCCCTTGCACGGGTCATGGCAACATACAGAATTCTCATTTCCTCTGCCTTTGCCTCCTTGCACAGCTTGCTTTCACATGCCACACGGGGCGCAAAGGGATACGTAATACGAAGCGTGGTATCGCAAAACTTTGGTCCAAATCCCATACTTGCATGATAGAGTACATTTTTGCGCAAATCCATCATGTTAAACTTTCGTTCTATACCGAAAAGGATAACCACCGGAAACTCCAGACCTTTGCTCTTATGAATGCTCATAATACGCACGGCATCCTGCTCCTGACCTACAGTTTTTGCCGCATCAAAATCGCCACCCGCTTTTTCATAATCGGAAATAAACCGAATAAAGCTGTATAGACCTTTTCGTCCCATTTTTTCATATTCTTTGGCACGGTTGTATAAAAGACGCAGGTTTGCGCGGCGAATGACACCATTCGGCCGCGTTTGCTGTGCATCATAAAATCCCGTGGTGTTATATATTTCCATTACAAGCTCGCTGACACTAAGATAGCGCGACTTGTCCATAAAATCATTTAAAAGAGCCAATGCTTCGCGGCATCTTGCGCCAACGTTCGTATCAGTTTCGCTGCATAGGAAAAGCGCATCGTAGAAACTGACAGACTTGTCTATCGCACGGATTTTTCCCAAATCATCCGCTGTAAACCGAAACAACACCGACCGCAAAACCGCCAGGAGCGGCAGGTCCTGGTAGGGATTGTCTATCACAGACAGCAAAGATATGAGCGCCGTAACCTCACTGCTGCCCAGAAAGCCGCCAGTATTTTCTGCATAGCATGGAATTCCCTGGTCAGAGAGCACAGATGACAAAACCGGTGCACTGTCTTTTACATTCCGCGCAATGATACAAATATCACTGTATCGAATTTTGCGATACTCCCCGCCTGCAAACACTTCATAGCCGCTTTCCATCAGTTCACAAATCCGATTCGCCGCAACAATGGCTTCCAGCTCCAGTTTTTCCAGTTCTTCCCCGTCATTGCCCTCGGTTTCATCACAATCCGATAAGTCAATCAGGCAAAGCTGTGTTTCCGCATCAATGGGGTTTGGCGCAGTATCCGGATAATCAAGACCGGGGTAAAGCTTTTCGGTTTCGTCATAGTCGATTTCGCCCGTCTCCTCCGACATAATCCGCTCAAAAATATAGTTTACGCTATCGAGTACATTGGCACGACTTCTAAAGTTTTTTGATAAAACGATTTTTCGGTTTTTTGCATCTTCATCCGTTTGAAAGGAGTCCCGTTTGGCTTTAAATAAACTCGGGTCAGTGTTACGAAACCGATAAATGCTCTGTTTAATATCACCCACCATAAACAGGTTGTCTTCCTGCTTAATCTGCGTAAAAATTGCCTCCTGCAAACGGCTGGTGTCCTGATATTCGTCTATATAGATTTCATCATACATCTTCTGCACTTGCTGTGCTGTTTCCGATGGTGTGCCGTCTTTTTCTGACAAAAGCGCCAGGCATCGATGCTCACAATCAGAAAAATCCAAGAGGTTTTGTGCCTCTTTCTGCGCCAAAAACCGTTCCCGCAAACGAATTACCGTCTCAGCCAAACAGCGCATCTGTGGATATGTTTTCAAAATAGCTTCCGATTGCTTCTGAGCGGAAAGAGAAAGAAGTCTTTGCTGCGTCTGGGTTACTCTTTTTTTTATGACTTTTCTTTGCGCATCAATATAGTCAATATATTTTGGTGCCAGGTCCTTTGATATGGCCTTTCTGCGTCCAAAATTGATCGTATCCAGTGCAGTTTTCAGCGCATCGTACTCTTGAATCTCTTTTATTTCTTCCAGCATTTTACGTTCTTCTAAAAACAAATTGACGCAGTCTGTCAAAGCGTCCTCCTGTGCCAGACTGATCATCACGTTGTAGTCAGAAATAGAATGGTCGATTGCCGTTCTTACCTCTTCTAAAATTGCTTTGCACCAAACCGTTTCGGAAAAAGGTCTGTTGATGCCAAAGTCATCTGCCGCGCGCAGCAGCCATTCCTTCGGATTGGGCAGGCTTTCCGAAAACAGATAGATGGAATCTATCAGTTCCCGAAATCCGCGGTCGTTTGCTTTTGCATTCGCGTAGCTTTCCAAAAGTTCAAAAAAAGATGCAGCATATTGGCCATCATCATAAAGCTCCGTCAAAACTTCGTCCAACACCTCTGCCCGCATCACAGCGTTCTCTGTCGGGTCAGCAATTTTAAAATCAGGTGGCAGGTCTGCACGCACAAAATTTTTTCTAAGCAAATCAATACAAAAGGAGTCGATGGTCGTAATCTGTGCTTTTTTAATCAGCAAAAGCTGGTCAGCCAAAAAAGCATCTTGCGGATTTTGTTCCGAAAGAGATGTCAGGCTCGCCACGATACGTTCTTTCATTTCCGCCGCTGCGGCATTGGTAAAGGTTACCACCAGCAAACGGTCTGCTGCAACAGGTTTTTCCGAATCCGTAAGTCTTGAAATAATTCTTTGCACCAGAACCGCTGTTTTACCGCTGCCTGCCGCTGCAGACAACAACAAATTCTGATTTCTCGATGCAATCGCAGCACTCTGCTCTGCCGTCCATCTATTTGCCACAAAACCGCCTCCTTTGCTTTTTATCATTGTATCATAATGCGTGTTGTTTTGCAAGGGTACGTTTCTTGTCGCCGTCCGAAAACAGTACCATGACCAAGCTATACATTGCCCCTGCCAACCCCACAGAACCAATCCCAAAATCTGGGAGCGTTTTAACAAAAAGACAAACAGCGACCACGCCCAGCGTTGGAATGATTGCCCATAAAACAGGACGGAACTGAAAATCTGAGACAGTGAGCAGACGGTTTATGCTCAAAAATGCGTTTACCATTTCTGTAATATAAATAATTGTCACATAGCCGTATATCCCTTTGGTGGGAAGCAAAAAAAATATCAGTAGAATCGCCAGGATCGAATCTACAATATTATAACCCATGGAATACACCTGCTGATTCAGCCCTTTTAGCACCGCATCTACAACGCCGTCTGCATACATAAGTCGGATCGTAGCCATGT
>JAZNIA010000091.1:0-8587 GCA_045577195.1 Congzhengia sp. | reverse complement strand
ACTGTATTGTAAAAGACCCCACAATGACGGAAATCTACATTGTCGAGGGTGATTCTGCGGGTGGCTCGGCGAAAAACGGACGCGACAGTAATTACCAGGCAATTCTTCCTCTTTGGGGTAAAATGCTGAACGTAGAAAAAGTCCGCGTGGATAAGGTCTACGGTAACGACAAGCTGACCCCTGTTATCCAGGCACTCGGAACAGGAATTTCCGCCGACTTTAACATTCACAAGCTAAGATACGACAAGGTTATCATCATGGCCGATGCCGATGTGGACGGTGCTCATATCCAGACCTTGCTTTTAACCTTCTTCTTCCGGTTTATGAAACCGTTGATTGAAACGGGACACGTTTACCTTGCCAAACCCCCGCTTTACAAGCTGACAAGGGGTAAAAAGACGCATGTAGCCTTCAGTGACGACGAAAGAGACCGGATCAGCGAGGAGTTAAAAGACGGAGACGCAAATGCAAAAGTTGACATCAGCCGCTATAAAGGTCTTGGTGAAATGAACCCCGAAGAATTATGGGAAACAACAATGGACCCCAAAAACAGAATACTTTTAAAGGTTACGCTTGCCGACGCTGAAAAAGCCGATGAGACATTTAGAATCTTAATGGGTGATGATGTAGAACCCCGCAGACTGTTCATCGAAGAAAATGCGCAGTATGTAACCAATCTGGATGTATAGAAAAGTATGAAGATAAACGGAGGCAACTTAAATGGCTAAGCATAAGAAATACGAAGATTCTCATTTTGCAGAATACTTTGAAACGCAGAAAATAGTCGATGTTGATATAGACCAAAGAATGAGAGAGGCTTTTATTGACTACGCCATGAGTGTTATCGTAAGCCGTGCTCTTCCTGACGTGCGGGACGGTTTAAAACCCGTTCACAGAAGAATTCTTTATTCTATGTACGAAGAACACTTAACAGCAGACAAGCCTTTCTTTAAATCCGCAACAACCGTCGGTAACGTTATCGGTAGGTATCATCCCCATGGTGATGCATCGGTTTATGATGCAATGGTAAGACTTGCGCAGGACTTCTCCATGAGATATACGCTCGTTGACGGACACGGTAACTTCGGTTCCGTAGACGGCGACCCCCCGGCTGCATACCGTTATACGGAAGCAAGAATGAGCAAAATTTCGAACTTAATGTTAGAAAACATCGAAAAGAACACCGTTGATTTTGCTCCCAACTTTGACGAGAAGAGACAAGAACCCACTGTTCTTCCCTCAAGAATCCCCACGCTTTTGATTAACGGCAGTTCGGGTATCGCAGTTGGTATGGCAACCAACATTCCGCCTCATAACTTAACCGAAGTATTAAACGGCATTATTGCGCAAATTGATAATCCAGACATTACCGTTGAAGAACTGATGGAACACATCAAAGGACCGGACTTCCCGACAAAAGCAACCATCATGGGATTGGGCGGTATTAAAAACGCGTACACAACCGGTAAGGGAAAAATTGTGATTCGTGCAAAAACAGAAATCGTGGAACACAAAGACGGCGCACCGTCTATTATCATCACAGAACTTCCCTATCAGGTAAACAAAAAAGCGCTGGTTGAAAGCATTGCAGAGCTCGTAAAAACAAAGAAAGTAGAAGGATTGGCAGACATTGCCGACCATTCTTCAGACCGTGTCGGTATCCGCGTTGAAATTTTCTTAAAACGAGACGCAAATCCGCAGGTTGTTTTAAATAAGCTCTATAAATATTCCAGATTGCAAGACAGCTTCTCAATCAACATGCTTGCAATTAAAGACGGCAAACCCAAGACAATGGGTCTTAAGGAAATCCTGGAAAACTTCATTAGTTTCCAGGAAGAAATTGTCACCAGACGCGTAAAATTTGACCTGGAAAAAGCAGAAGCAAGAATGCACATATTAGAGGGGCTGCGAATTGCGCTTGCAAACATCGACGAAATTGTCGAAGTCATCAGAAATTCTTACGATGATGCAAAACAAAGACTGATGGAGCGTTTTAGCCTTTCAGAAATTCAGGCGCAAAGTGTACTGGATATGCGTCTTGCTCAGCTCCAGAGATTAAACGGCGAAAAAATAGAAAACGAGTATACAGAACTAAAAGAAAGCGTAACAAAATACAACCACCTTCTGTCAGACCATGGCGCTTTGATGGAGCTCATCAAAGAAGAGCTGATTGAGATCCGCGAAAAGTATGGCGATGAACGCTTGAGCGAAATCACCGCTTTTGCCGATGAAATCAACATCGAAGACTTGATTGATGAAGAGGACGTTGTAATCACACTAACCCATTTCGGTTATGTAAAACGCATTCCCGTAGATACATACAAGGCACAGCGCCGCGGCGGAAGAGGCATCACGGGACTAACCACAAGAGAAGAAGACTTCGTGGAAAAACTGTTTGTTACCAGCACCCATGACCATATTCTGTTCTTCTCCTCCAAAGGTAAAATGTATCGCCTGAAGGCATACGAAATTCCAGAAGCAGGACGTACCGCAAAGGGCACAGCCATTGTAAATCTCCTGCAGCTCGATGCTGACGAGAAGATTACTGCCGCTATTACGCTGCGTGAATTTGAAGAGGGCAAATATCTGTTCTTCGGCACAAAGCACGGTGTTGTGAAAAAGACCGATTTGATGCTGTATGACACCGCAAGAAAAGGCGGATTAGCAGCAATTGTGCTTGAAGAAGGCGATGAGCTGATTAACGTCCGCTTAACAGATGGAACCGATGATATTGTACTGAGCACCTACGGCGGTATGTGTATCCGCTTTAACGAAAAAGATGTTCGTGCCATGGGCAGAGTGTCTCATGGTGTGCGCGGCATTAAACTCAGAGATGGCGACTATGTCATTGGTATCAGTGCCGCAAGCGAGGGTGATGACCTTCTGGTTGTAACTGAGAACGGCTACGGTAAGAAAACCGCTCTTTCCGAGTACAAAACCCAGACCAGAGGCGGAAAAGGTGTTACCAACTACCGCATCTCCGCTACCACAGGCAAAATCGCCGGTATCACAGTGATTTCCGAAACAGACGATATTATGTTGATTACCTCTGAGGGTATTGTGATCCGTATGAAAACAAGCGAAATCAGCCGTATCGGAAGACTGACCAAGGGCGTTCGCCTGATGCGGTTAGCAGACGGTGTCTCTGTCGTTTCGATTGCAAAAACCGATGAAGAAAGCGTCGAAGATACAGAAGCTGTTTCTCCTGAGGAAAATGCAGAAAATGCAGAAATTGAAGTAATCGAGGAAGAAACAGAAGAATAAAATGAAACCAAAACGCACGTCACAGTGAAAACCGTGACGTGCGTTTTTTTGTATTTTGGGATATTTTATTTCGCCGGCGTAACATATACCGTTTTTTGGTCCGTATAAATTACCATCCCCGGACTGGAGCCGGAGGGTTTTTTTACAAATTTCACCCGCGTATAATCCACGGGAACGTTATCCGAATGCTTCGCCTTGGAGTATTTTGCAGCCAGACGCGCGCTTTCTAGAATTGCCGTGTCGGAAAATTCCTTTCCATGCTCATAGCGCAGAACAACATGGGAGCCATGAATATCCTTAGTATGAAACCACATATCCACGTTTTTCGCAATCTTTAACGTAAGCATATCATTTTGGCGGTTGTTTTTCCCCACCAAAACGGTAAATCCATCCGATGTTTTAAATTCCATGGGTTTTGCAAGCGTCTTTTTCTTTTTGCCTTGCTCAGATCGTTTGATATAGCCCATTTCATATAATTCTTCGTTGATTTCTGAAAGCTCCTCGGCAGTTTCCGCAAGCGAGAGCGCCTCTTCCACTGACTCTAAATAATAAAGCTCCGATTTTGCCTTTTCAAGCTGCTCAGTCAGGGCAATCTGCGCGGTCTTTGCTTTATTATATTTTTTAAAATACCGCTGAGCATTTTCTGCAGGGGTAAGCTGTGCATCCAGAGGAATGGTGATTTGCGGACAGCTTTCCTCATAATAATCCTCTACCAAAACCGCAGAATCCCCTTTTGAAATGCGATATAAATTTGCGGTAAGAAGTTCACCGTATTTTTGATACCGTTGCATATTCTCCGTATCAGACAATTCTGCCTTTTGAAGTGCCAGTTTTTTTGCACACCGTTCAATGTTATTGGAAACGAGCTTTACAAGCTTTGCGCTTCTTTGCGCCATACGCTCTGCGCGGTCCTTTTCCCGATAAAAGGCTTCCACGGTTTCCGACATAGACGACTTTAAAATCAATTCCGCCTGCGCGCCATATTGCAGAATTTGAACCGCGCTGAACTCAGAGGGTTTCCCCGTTTCCTTTGAAATCAGATAGCAGGGCGAAAAACGCTTTTCCGCCGCCATCTGAAATGTCTGATAACAGCTTGTTGCAAGCTCTAAAAGCGTAGAATAATCCAACTCGCTCATGCGTGGCTCTTCCCCGCTAAATGCTCGGTATGCAATTTCTCTTGCAATCAAGGGACTGACGCCGCGAAATAATTTGAGCACTGCGCGGTCGGCAAAATCGTTGCCATCCGCAGTTTTCAGCGTTTCTATAATATCGTTCAAACCCAGACCAACGGGACTGACCTTATCCTGAGACGGCGGATTTTCATAAACCATTCCCGGCAGAATCTGCCTTACAGAACTGACCGAGTAATCAATATGCTTGATGGCATCAATAATTCTTCCGTCCTCGTGCGTCAGGATAATATTTGAGTGACGCCCCATCAGCTCTGTAATCAGCTTTTTACGGCAAACATCTCCCAATTCATTTAACCCCTCAAAGGTAAATACAATCACGCGCTCAAAGTCCGGCTGCTCTACCGAAATCAGTTTAGCGCCAGATAGATGTTTTCGAAGCAGCATACAAAAAAGCGGTGCTGTTTTCGGACTTTGCTTTTTGTCCTCCGTAAAGCATACACGGGAAACAGAGGCATTTGCTGTAAGGCGCAGTTTTTTTCCGCCACAGGGACCAAAAAAGGAAATCAAAAGCTCATCGTGCTCTGTCTGCTGAATTTTGTCCGCTTTTGAGCCAACCAGATGTTCATTTATCTCACAGGTCAGCGCCGCAACACTGAAGCCGTCCATTGCCATAGGTTATCTACCGTCCTTTTTCGAATTGATAATTTTTGTGACCACAGGTATCGGTGCAAGGCACGTTTCAAATCGCTTAATTACAACAAAAGGCACAAAAAACAGCAGGATTGCCACAAGAGACGTTATCCATGTATCAAACCCCAAGGAATAGGCAACAACCGCCCCTAGAATCGCCGCTAAAATCGGCAGAAAATAAAGCACAAAAGCAGCGTATAACACACGGTTTGTGTCAGATGTTATTTTAACCGTATCGCCCGATTTCGCGCCGCATTCATTTTTTGCCTTTGCTACCACTTTAGAGGGTGTACATCCACCCTTGCAGTGCGCACAGTTTTCACCGCAGGCAGAAACACGGTTTACCAAAACATAGCAAAAATCCAATTCTGTTTTTTGTACAACCCCGATTTGTTCCATACGCTTCTCCTTTTAAAGTGAATCTGCCAAACGAATTAGTTTTTTCAGCCGATGATTCACACCGGATTTACTAATAGGCGGGCAAAGCATATTTCCAAGCTCTGTCAGCGTCATCTCAGGATTGTCGAGCCGCAGTCTTGCAATTTCCTCCAACGATTCAGGAAGTGCATTCAATCCCTGCTTTGCCTGAATTTTTTTGATGGCATGAAGCTGCTGCGCAGCCGCTTCAGCGGTTTTATTGATATTTGCCGTATCGCAGTTTACCTTTCGCGTGATGTTATTGCATACGTCCTTGTAGATTTTCACATTACATAGCTCCAGCATCGCATCCGTTGCACCCATGGCTCCTAAAACATCGCAAATCGCATCGCTTTGTTTTATGTAAACGACATATTCCGATTTTCGCATGACGGTTTTTGGCTCAAATCCCATCTCTAAAATTACATCCGACAAATCGCGGCTTAAGTCGCGGTAGTGGGTTTTGATTTCAAAATGGTACCCGTTTTTCGGTGTTTTCACATAGCCGCCGCCCAAAAATGCACCCGCTAAAAACGCCGTTTTGCAACAATCGTCATGGAGCACGAAAGGGTCCGCGGAAAATTTTACAATCCCGTCCCGCAAAAAGCCAAGCTCAGAAAGCATCGTTTGCGCACCGCGACTGACAGTAATGTTACAGATTTTGCCGGACACCGAAATTTCAGCAGAAATGCCAAAAAGCTCTGAAATAAGCTTTACGCTCCGGTGTGCAATGGTCTGATTTTCCGTTCGCATTTTAAACACGGTTTCGCCGTTTTCCAACGCTGCAGCACCGCAAAAGCCAGCAATTCCCGCAAGATGCGCGCGTTTACAGCACCTGAGTTCAAAATCTGTATTGCACAGTTCATTTTTTACATCTATGGTAAATGACATAACTTCCTCCGATTTTACTTTGTATCATACCAGCTGTTTCCCGTCTTAAGATCTACCTTTAACGGGACTGAAAGCTTTGCGGCCTGCTCCATTTCTTCTCTGAGCAGCGTGCATACGCGTTCTGTCTCATCTCTTTTTGCTTCAATAATCAGTTCGTCGTGCACCTGCAAAATCAGTTTTGACTGGAGTCCCTCTTCTTTGAGTCTATTGTGCACACGAATCATAGCCAGTTTAATAATGTCCGCTGCTGTGCCCTGTACAGGTGTGTTCATTGCGGCACGCTCACCAAAGGAACGGGTCTGGTAGTTAGAAGATGAAAGCTCATAAATCTCGCGTTTTCTGCCAAACATGGTCTTGCTATATCCGCTTTTCTTTGCAGACTCTACTGCGTTTTTCATAAAATCGCGCACCTTCGGATAGGTACCCAAGTAATCTTCGATATATGCCTTTGCTTCTTTTACGCTGATGTGCAAATCTTGAGAAAGGGAAAATTCTCCCATGCCATATACCAAACCAAAGTTAATCGCCTTTGCGGCAGAACGCATTTCGCTCGTTACGTTTTCTTTTGCGACGCCAAAAATTTTCGCTGCCGTTGCCGCATGAATGTCAAAACCCGAAGCAAAAGCTTCTATCATGTTTTCATCACCGGAGAGGTGCGCCAAAACGCGCAGTTCAATCTGGGAATAGTCCGCATCCACCAGTACGAAGTCAGGAGACGACGCCACAAACATCTTCCGCATTTCCCTGCCCAACTGTGTGCGCACAGGAATATTCTGAAGATTCGGCTCTGTGGAACTGATTCTGCCTGTTACTGTGACAGTTTGGTTGAAGCTGGAATGGATTTTACCCGTTTTCTCGCAGATAACCGCCAAAAGCCCGTCCACATAGGTAGAATTCAGTTTTGAAAGTTTTCGATACTCTAATATTTTCTCCACAATGGGATGCTCCCACTTTAGCTTTTCTAATACTTCAGCGTTTGTAGAATATCCGCTTTTTGTTTTTTTCTTGACAGGAAGTGCAAGCTCTTCAAAAAGCACTACACCCAACTGTTTTGGGGAATTGATGTTGAACGCATGTCCCGCCAGTTCATAAATCTGCTCCGTCAGCTTTCGAATATTTTCCGTAAGCTGATTGCCAAATTCTTCTAGCCGCGTTTGGTCTACCGATACACCGCTTTGTTCCATGGATGCTAAGACAAATACCAACGGCATTTCAATGGTTAAAAACAATTCCATGAGTTCTTTGTTTTGCATCCGTTCTGTTTCGTAAGCTTTGAGTGCGCGCACAATCAGTGCTTTTTTCATAAGAGGCACGGCATTATCCTCCGCCGGCATCAGCAAGCTATCTAGCGACAACTGTTCGCCCTCTTTTTGCGTATCATCTAAATAAATACCTAAAAACTCTTGCGCCAGGGTTTCTACTTCATAGTCTTTTTTTGAGGGCACAAGCAAATACGCGCCGATTTCTGTGTCAAATACAACATTTTTCAGCTCAAACCCAAGCGATCCAAAGTAAAGAATCTGTTCCTTTAACCCGTGTGTGCATTTTTTTGTTTCCGACTCAAAAAAGGATTTCCAGATGGTGTTGTACGCCTGAAATTCAGCACAGTACGCATGTGTATCATCAGCGCAAAAGGCAATCGTGTCTGCCATTTTATCAAAATACCAGCAAACGTAATCTGCATGGAGAAGTTCTTGTAGTTTATGGGTATCCGTAATGGTTTGAAAGGTTTTGTCCTCCCAAAAATCCGTCTGTTCCTCAGATGTCTCCTGCGGTGCGCTAAGACCAAACTTTTTGATAAAAGAACGAAATTCCAATTGTTCAAACAAACGGTACAAACGCGCACTGTCCGCTTCCTGGCACGCTGTTTCTAAAATATCAAATGCAATCGGCACATGGCGGTCAATGGTGGCGAGGGTTTTGCTCATATACGCATCATCTTTTCCATCTATAAGCTTTGTACGAACGGATTTACTGATGGTATCGCTTTCTATATTTTCATAAACACCGTCGATGGAATGAAACGCTGTAATTAAAGTCATCGCACCCTTTTCGCCAATCCCGCGCACACCGGGGATGTTGTCGGAGCTATCGCCCATAATGGCTTTTAAGTCAATAAATTCTTTGGGGGTTACGCCGTACTTTTCAAACACTTTTTTATCGTCAAACACTTCTGTAGAGGTCGTTCCCAT
>JAZNIA010000090.1:0-5897 GCA_045577195.1 Congzhengia sp. | reverse complement strand
CGCTTGGCCTCCGACTTCAATCTCCGCCGCTACGGAGGCACGCATCACGCGGGCTTCGGTCTCGGCTTTGAGCGTATCATTATGTATCTAACGGGCGTTTCCAATATACGCGACGTAATTCCGTATCCGCGTACGGTGGGAAATGCCGAATACTGAATAAAACAATACAGCCCTCAAAAAGGAATGGAGCCGTAAGCGGCATTGACAGAACGGTTATTTTTTGAGGAGGAACTATGGAGCGGTCAAATTGGAGCTCAAGATCGACGTTTATTCTGGCAACAGTCGGGGCGGCGGTAGGACTCGGAAACGCATGGCGATTTCCGGGACTTGTAGCAAAACACGGTGGTGGAGCATTTTTGTTTGTCTATATTTTAGCAATGTTCGTGCTGGGTGTGCCTCTTTTGATGATGGAAATTTCTATCGGCAGGAAAATGCGTAGCGGTGCGCCGAATGCGTTGGGCGGACTGAACAAAAAATTTGAATGGGTCGGTTGGGCGGCAGCCGGGAACGCTTTTGTTGTCACCTGCTACTATGCTGTTGTATTTGCCTGGGTTATTTTGATGCTGATTTTAAGTTATCGTTTTGCGGGGATTACAGCTATTCCGGATTCGGCAGAAAAATTGCAACAAGCGCGCATCCTCTGGCAAACAGTTACAAAATCTACAGGCACAACGAAAGGACTCCTGGAAGTTTCGATTCCGGTCGTTTTGTGCCTGTTTCTTGCGTGGGGAATGATTTATTACTGCATTCGCGGCGGTACCAAAACAGTTGGTAAGGTCGTGAAGTACACGGTCTTGCTTCCAATTGTGATTCTGCTTATTATGGCGGCAAAGGGCTTAACCATGGACGGTGCCGGCGAGGGAATGCGGCGACTTTTTATTCCTGATTTTTCGGCTCTTACTTCGCCCACGCTATGGCTGGATGCCTTTGGACAGGTGTTTTACAGCATGTCCGTGATGATGGCGGTGATGTTTGCGTATGGCTCCTATTTAAGCGAGGAGGCAAACATTGCATCGGATGGTATCATCATTGCGCTGGCAGACGTTTTTATCAGCGTTTTGGCAGGAGTAGTGATGTTTTCCACCATGGGCGGAACGGGTATGCTGGACAATATATCCGATTCCGGTGTTGCCACGGCGTTTATGATTTATCCGCAGGCAATCGTGAGCTTAACCAACATTGGTTGGGTAAACGCTGCATTCGGGGCACTCTTTTATTTGTGCCTGATTACGCTGGCGATAGATTCTGCCTTTGCGATGGTGGAGGGTGTCTCTGTGGCGATTTCGGACAAATTCGGGACACATCCTAAAAAAACAACAGTCGCTGTGTGCCTGGTCGCAGGTGTTATATCGTTGGTCTTTACCACAGGTGCAGGTGCGGCGTATCTGGATATAGTCGATACATGGACCAATCAATATAACATGGTGATTGTGGGTGTTTTGGAATGTGTTCTGGTTGGATACTTCTTTTCGATAGATAAAGTAAGGTTGGAAATCAACCGCAACGCAAATGGGTTCAAAATGCCATCGGTTTGGTTTCATGGGGCAATCCGTGAGATAGCACCGATTTTTTTAACAGTTTTGATTGTATGGAATCTGTGGGTGCTATTTAGAAATGGTGGGATATATGGCGCAGAACGTGGCTATACGCTCATTTCCAATATTATTGCCGGTTGGTTGGTTTCTGTGCTCGTATTTTCATGTGGCGCAGTTGTCAAAAAAATTTTAAAACGAAGCGCAAAATTTCGGGAACGCGAAAAAAATACACCCCTTTGGAAATAAGTCCACTGGGGTGTATTTTTTATAAAAATATTCAAAATTTGCAAAAAAACTTTCTATATTCCAACTTTTCTATCTTGACTGAAACATTTTTTGGTGATATAATAATAAAAGTATGATATAAAACATGATATATTTGTTGTATTTATACAGAAAAGAAGATGCCTTTTATAAAGTTAAAGGAGTATAGGACATGGAGCTTGTAACACAAAGCGCAGCTATACAAAAAATTGTTGTAGAAAAAGTGAATCCACCCCGCAAAAAAATACTGTATGATATTAGCAAGCGCGCCTTTGATTTGGTGATTTGTTTGGTTGCGTTTCTGATCGCATTGGTACCGATGGTGCTCATTGGTATTTTCATCAAAGCAGAAACCAAAGGTCCGGCGATTTATAAGCAGGAGCGTTTGGGGAAGAACGGAAAGTCCTTTATTATGTACAAGTTTCGTAGCATGTATAATGATGCTGAGCGTGACGGTGCGAAATGGGCAGCAAAAGATGATAAGCGCATAACAAAGGTAGGCGCTTTTTTGAGAAAATGCCGTTTGGACGAGCTTCCGCAGCTTGTAAACATCATTTTAGGGCAGATGAGCATCGTTGGTCCCAGACCGGAGCGCCCGATTTTTTACGATGAGTTTGATACTTATATTGATGGATTTCGCCAGAGAATGTATGTAAAGCCAGGCTTGACAGGATTGGCACAGGTAAACGGCGGATATGATTTAAAGCCGGAAGAAAAAATAATTTATGATATGGAATACATAGAAAACCTTAGTCTTTGGCAGGATTTTAAAATTATTGTAAAGACGATTTGGGTTGTGTTCAACCATAAAGGAGCAAGATGAATATGGAAGTTACCGTAAGTGTAATTATGCCAACCTACAACTGCGGTGCATACATAAAAGAATCGATTGATTCCGTGCGAAACCAGACAATGAAAGACTGGGAACTTATTATAGTGGATGATTGCTCAACAGACGACACGGAAGACGTAGTATCTTTTTATTGCTTTGACCGACGTATTCGCTATTATAAGCTTTTGGAAAACAGTGGTCCTGCAAAGGCAAGAAATGCGGCTTTAGACGTTGCTCGGGGCAAGTATGTTGCTTTTTTGGACAGTGATGATTTGTGGCTTCCGGAAAAATTGGAAAAACAAATTGCATTTATGCATCAAACCGGAGCAAAGCTTTCCTGCACGGCGTACGAAAAAATGCATGAAAGCGGTGGACTCATGGGCGTTGTGGTAATGCCTTATGAGAAAGCAGACTATAATAAGGTTTTGTTTGCGGGCAACAGCTTGGGAAACTCAACTGTCATGTATGAGCGATCTTGTTTTTCAGAGCTGCGTGTTCCACTGATAAAAAAAAGAAACGATTTTGCCCTTTGGCTTCAGATTTTAAAACAGGAACAGTATGCATATGGTTTGTGTGAATCATTGATGCATTATCGGGTTCGCCAATCCTCTGTATCCTCCAATAAAAAGTCTTTAATAAAATATCAGTGGGAACTGTACAGAGACATTGAAGAATTGAGCGTATTAAAAGCATCGGCAGCTTTGGTAAGCTGTGTCATGATGAAAACGGTAAAAACGTTAAAAGAGCGCAATCAAAATAGACAGACAGAACCAACGGAACGTACGGGAGCAACCATTTCATAAAACAAATTAAATCGAGGCATAGACGATGAAACGAATGATTTCCTTTTCTCCGCCGGATTTGTCTGAAACGGAGATTGCCAATGTAACAGAGGTTTTGAGGAGCGGTTGGATCACGACCGGTCCTAAAACCAAACTGTTTGAAAAGAAAATAGCGGAATTCTCTGGAACCAACAAAGCTGCGTGTTTAAACTCGGCAACGGCATGCATGGAGTTGGTTCTGCGTTTATTCGGGATTGGTCCGGGAGATGAGGTCATCACCACCGGATATACCTATACCGCCACGGCTGCCGTCATTCTTCATGTGGGTGCGAAGCCGGTTCTGGTAGATGTGGCAAAAGATTCTTTTTTTCTTGACTATGAAAAAATTGGCGATGCTATCACAGAGAACACCAAAGCCATTATCCCGGTAGATATTGCGGGTGTTTTGTGCGACTATGATAAAATCTTTGAAATTATAAACCGAAAAAAACATCTGTTTACCGGCGTGAACCCGTATCAAAAAGCGCTGGGGAGAATCTTGGTGCTCTCGGATGCGGCGCACAGCTTTGGTGCATTAAAAGACGGTGCAAGAAGTGGAACATTTGCTGACTTTACGGCATTTTCTTTTCACGCTGTGAAAAATATCACAACAGCGGAGGGCGGAGCAGTGACTTGGCGCCCAATAGATGGAATTTCTGATGAAGAAATCTATCAGCACCTTATGATGATGTCTTTACACGGACAATCCAAGGACGCATTCACCAAACAAAAGTTAAATGCATGGGAATATGACATTAGAATGCCCGGATATAAATGCAATATGACAGATATTATGGCAGCGATCGGTCTGGGGCAGCTTTCGCGTTATTCTGAAATGCTTAGAAAGCGGGAACAATTAGTCTCCCTATACGACCGTTTGCTTTCTCGCGAAAAAATAACAGTTTTGGAACATAAAAACTCAAGCGCCCATCTTTACATGGTTCGCTTAAACGGCAAAACAGAAGAGGAACGAAACCGGTTTATAGCAGACATGGCAAATCTGGGAGTGGCTTGTAATGTACATTATAAGCCACTGGCGATGCATACAGCATATAAGAACATCGGCTTTTCCATTGCTGATTTTCCGAACAGTTTTGAGATGTATCAAAACGAAGTGACTCTCCCGCTTCACACGAAAATGACGGAAGAGGATGTCGTGTATGTTGCGGATTGTGTAACAGCGTTATTATCAAAGTAAATAACCTATTACTGATACAAAACGATAAGGGACTATGACAATATGTCGTAGTCCCTTGCTGTTTTATTACAGAATAATGCAAATGAGTCCGCCGGAGCCTTCGTTGATAATTTTCTGCAGTGTTTCCTGTAGTTTAATCTGCGCTTCGTCGGGCATTTTGCTGAGCTTGTTGTGCAGGCCCTCGTTCACCAATTCGTGCAGGGATTTTCCGAAAATATTAGACTGCCAGATTTCTTTAGGGTCGGTCTCAAATTCCTGCAGGAGATAATGTACCAATTCCTCGGACTGTTTTTCTGTTCCGACAATGGGGCAGACCTCGGTCTGAATATCAGCCTTAATCATATGAATGGATGGTGCGGCGGCTTTGAGTTTTACGCCAAACCGACTTCCTTGTTTCACGATTTCCGGTTCTTCTAAGCGCATCTGGTCGATGGTGGGCGTTACAATGCCGTAACCTTTATGCTCGACTTCACGCAGTGCTGCGGCAACCTTTTCATATTCTTGCTTGATGGCTGAAAGTTCTGTGAGCAAAGATAAAAGTTTATCTTCGCCGCTGATATCAAATCCCGATGTTTCCTTTACAATGCGATAAAACAGGTCTTCAGGGGGAAAAATTGAGAGTTTTGCTGTGCCTGTGCCGAGATCGATATGTTCTGTTATGACATTCTTGATATATTCACAGCCACGAAGCATGCTGCAGGCATTATCTAAACTACTTAGCGCGCTAATTTCTTCGCTGGCAGATAACAACGCATCATAGATTCCTTTTTTGATTCTGTGGTCGTCGGGAAGCGACTCCATCCATTTGGGCAGGGAAAGTGCAATTTCGCGTACGGGGAAGGTCATCAGCACCTGTGTCATAATTGTTTTAATTTCTGTCTCGGTCAGTGTCAAACAGTTTACCGCCACCACGGGTGCACCGTATTCTGTTTCAAGATATGCGCGCAATTCCTCAGTTTCCGGTTTTTCGGGATATTTGGTATTTAAAAGTACGACGAAGGGTTTTCCAAGGGAGGACAGCTCTTTTGCCACGCGCGCCTCCGCCGCAACATAATCTTCGCGGGGAATATCCGTAACGCTTCCATCGGTTGTTACTAAAATGCCAATGGTGGAATGATCACAGATTACCTTTTTGGTCCCGATTTCCGCAGCCTCACCAAAAGGTATCGGTGCGTCCGACCAGGGGGTGGAAACCATTCTCGGGGCATCATTTTCAATATGCCCCAACGCGCTTTCTACGATGTAGC
>JAZNIA010000089.1:0-7459 GCA_045577195.1 Congzhengia sp. | reverse complement strand
CCGATATGGTCCTCATGACCATGGGTAATCACAATACCGCGGATTTTTGCACGGTTTTTCACCAGATAGGTGATGTCGGGAATGACGCTGTCGATTCCCGGCATACTCTCGTCGGGGAACGCCATGCCGCAATCCAGCACGAATATATCGTTGCCGTATTCAAACACAGTCATGTTTTTTCCGATCTCGTTTAAGCCACCCAACGGAATAATTTTCAGTTTTAGATTTTTTGCCACAAAATAACCTCCATAGTTTCTCTATATTTTCCGTTCATTTTTTGTTGTATATGAAAATTTTCGCAAGTCATACTTCCGCACATCATACATTATATTATATTCTACCACAGATTTACAAAATAATAAAGGGTTTTTTTGAAAATTTTTAAAAAAGGCGGAACAGATGTCACTCTGTCCCGCCCGAAGCTTTCTTTTTTGTTATACGGCTGCGATTTCATATTCCTCGCAGACGATTTCGTCCGTCCCGATCAGTTGCTCTAAAATATCCCGCACCGCAATCGGTGTAACGGTGTTTCGCGCAAGCAAGAGACACGCATCATACGCCTCCGCCTCTGTGCAAAATACGTCAAAAACCTTTCTGTATTCCACATGCAGTGTGCCATGCGCTGTTTTGCCGCGTTTTAGAATCTCAATCCCGTATGTGTTGGTGCATATGCTCTCAACGCTGATTTCGCGTGACAAAACATAGTATTCTAATACAAACTGCTTTGCTCCCTCTGCTTCCTCTGTGTGAACCGTTACGGTTCTAATGTGTTTTCTTGTGCTCATAATAATCCCTTTCTTTTCCTCTTCATGTTGTGTTGTTTTCTTTACAAGACACATTATATAGTATCTTATGTTACAATTCAATTACAAACATAACACAGGAATCGACAAAGGGAGGCGTTATTTTGCAAAACCTTGAAAAACACGAGGGAATCGAAGCATAATTTGTCGATTATTCTTCCTCACCGCCCAGGGAATCTTTTGCGATGGTAACAACCTTTCTGTTGTAGCAGGAAAATGCCCCGTCAAGTAGTTGTGCGTCCGGTTTTCTCGTAAACGCGGAAACGACAGGAACAATCACCAAGCCTGCAACCATCGAAATGACGCCCACGTTAATCGGAGATATCCAGAACGCAGGGGTATGGAGGCAGTTGCCGCAGAGGGTGTTAATCATGTTTAAAAGCATGATGCCCGTACCAAAGACGTAGCAGCACCAAACAGATGCCTTGGTTGCCTTTTTCCAGTATAAGCCGTAGAGGAAGGGCGCCAAAAACGCGCCTGCCAGTGCGCCCCAGGAAATACCCATCATCTGCGCAATAAAGGTAACCTTGCTCTTTGCCTGAACAATGGCAATTGCAGCGGAAATGACGATAAAGATAACGATAAAGACTCTCATCACGAAAAGCTGTTTCTTCTCGTCCATGTTCTTTGAAATGTTACCCTTGATAAAGTCTAACGTCAAGGTTGAGCTGGACGCCAAAACAAGCGAGGACAGCGTAGACATAGACGCGGACAGTACCAAAATAATTACAATTCCGATTAAAACTTCAGGAATATTTGCCATCATTGCCGGAATAATGGAGTCAAAACCTGCCACCGGCACACCATTTACCGCCTCAACGCCGGAAAGTCTGCCGAAGCCTCCCAAAAAGTAGCAGCCGCCGGCAACAATGAGCGCAAACACGGTGGAAATAATGGTTCCCTTGTTGATGTCCTTTTCGCTCTTAATTGCATAGAACTTCTGCACCATCTGCGGAAGTCCCCATGTGCCGAGAGATGTCAGAATGACAACGAACAAAAGCCCCAAAGCGTCCGGTCCGAAGAAGGACGCAAAAATGCCCGGCGTATCGGAAACGGATGCGTCAGAAACCGTTGCCAGCTCATGCAGGGATGCCGTGAACCCGCCGTGGGAGTTGAGCACCGCCGCAATCACGGCAACAATACCACCGAGCATAATCAGACCCTGAATAAAGTCGTTGATGGCAGTTGCCATGTAGCCGCCTGCCGTAACGTAAATGCAGGTGAGCACTGCCATAATGATCACGCACCATGCGTAATCAATACCGGGGAACGCCATGGCAAACAGTCTGGAAAGACCGTTGTATAAGGACGCGGTGTACGGAATCAGGAAAACAAAAATAATCAAGGAAGCACCGATTTTAAGCCCCTTACTTCCAAAGCGTTTCTGGAAAAATTCAGGCATTGTCGCTGTCGATAAGTGCTGGCTCATCAGACGCGTTCTTCTGCCTAAGATAACCCACGCCAGAAGCGAGCCGATGACAGCATTTCCAATACCGATCCAGGTGGAAGCAATTCCGAATTTCCAGCCGAACTGACCGGCATAACCAACAAAAATAACCGCCGAAAAATAAGATGTGCCGTACGCAAAGGCTGTGAGCCAAGGTCCGACGGACCGTCCACCCAGAACGAAGCCGTTTACGTCTGTTGCATGACGTCTGCAGTAAATGCCAATGCCAATCATCACCGCAAAAAATACGATGAGCAAAGAAATTGTCCATGCCATAAAAATCATTCCTTTCAAATAATTTTGTACACTACGAGGAAGGATTTCGGCATAAAAAAATCCCGTCCTCAAATTCATGAGGACGAGATAAAATCTCGCGGTACCACCTCATTTTACCAAAGCCTCGCGGCATCGGCCTCAATGGGTAACGGCGTTTTAGGTGAACACGCTATATACCCGCACGCTGTAACGGGCGTACCCGACGCAGCCTACTTGAGAAAAATCCCCGTTCGGTGCGCAGCTCACGAAATGTATTCAGCAACGCTTCCACTATCGGCTTGCACCACCCGCCGACTCTCTTAAAGCTTTCACGCGCCTACTTGTTTTCGGTCATCGCCTTTCTTGCCATATAGTATAGCACATTTTTTTCGTCCCGTCAACAAAAAATTACAAAAATTTTCATGCTACCGAAAAACGCAAAATTTGCATATCCGGTTTCCTGTTTGCATACATTGTACCAAATCATACTTGTCCGAAAAGGAGAATGCTATATGCAAACAAACCACACGCGTTCCCGCCGTGTCCCGCAGCCATATCCGCAGAAAAAACGCGGGCGCAATACCATAACCACGCAGCTTTTTATCGCAGTTCTTTTGTTTTTGTTTTGCGCTTTTGTGCGTCTTTCGCCCGACGACGCTTTTATGAATATCAAAAACGGAATTTCCGCTATTTTGACCGTCAACACAGATTTAAAGGCTGAATGGGATAAGCTGAAATCCAATGTTACCGAGCAGGATACCCTCGACACGCTCGCGCCCGTTTCCGCTATGTGCGCTCCGTCCTCGGGCGAAATTGTCCGCGGATTCGGCGTGCAGGATGCCTCTTCAGGCAAGTTTCACTACGGCGTAGACCTTTCTTGTGAGCCGCAGGAGAATATCCTTTGCGCAAACGACGGCACGGTAACGGAAATTGCCACCAACGAAGAGTATGGCACGTTTATCATTGTCTCCCACAGCGAAGAAATCACAACGCTCTATGGCGGTCTGGGCGAAATCATGCCCAACGTCGGCGACAAGGTAACCAAAGGACAACCCATCGCACGGGTAGCAGAAAATGCGTCCTCCTTTTACTTTGAGCTTCGCCGCGGCGACACCTTTTTAGACCCTGCAGAGTTTATCGAGTTTGGGGAGCGCACCAATGATTAGGATTACGCGGTTTTTCTACATCCATATTCTTGTGCTCCCGCTGATTCTGGCAGCGTTTGTAACGGGAAGCCCCATGACCTTTTTTATCAGCTACGGCGTTGTACTCATCCATGAGCTTTTCCATCTGTTTGCCGCAATCCTGCTTGGCGTAAAGGTGCACTCTATCATTGTGATGCCCTTTGGCATGACGCTTCGCCTCTCCCCCGCGCTTGTGCGCGAGCCGAAAAAGGAAATTGCCGTGGCGCTATCAGGTCCTTTTTCAAACGCGTTGATGCTCATTTTGGGACTTGCCCTGTTTCGGGAGAACACGCAAAATTTAAACTGTCTGATTTTTTTGGTCGCAAACTTTGCCTGCCTTGCGCTCAATCTCTTGCCCGTTTTGCCCTTAGACGGCGGACGGGTGCTCCGCGCCCTTGTCATCTCTCGCGCAGGGCTTCTGCCCGCGGCAAAATTCATGCGCAAACTCTCCATTTTTGTGATTTTCTTTTTATTCCTTTTAGGTGTCATTCTTTTGATTGCGTCCCGCTCAAATCCCAGCCTTGTCATGATTGGCGCATTTTTGCTCTACAGCTTGGCGGACGAAAAGAAAAACAGCGACATTTTAGCCATGCAGCTGCTTTTGCACGAAAAGGAAAAGAGCCGCAAAAACGGCGTGATTCCTACAAGGCACATAACCGTGCACAAAGACACACCCGCAAAGCTCCTTTTAAAAAAGCTCAACTTCAGCACCTTTTATTTGATTACGGTGCTCAGCGATCCTCTGTCCGTTCTGTGCACCGTGACGGAAAGCGATTTAATCCGCGCCATCACCCAAAGGGGATACGCCATCTCCATGGAAACGGTTGTTTTGCTTAAAACACAAGCAGATACAAAAGCGCAAATAGCAAAAGCGTATCATCGCATCCTGTGTAAACAAGAAGGAGCAAAAGCCCTGTAATCAGCATGGTGTCGTGATTTACAGCCGGCTTTTCTCGCGTACAGACTGTTTCAATCTCCTGGCGGGGTAAAGCCGCCTCCGGCTTTGCCTGATAGGGTTTTGGTTCCCGCCGAATCGGGGCGGAAAAATGATTGCTTGCATTATAATAGTTGGTAACGATTTGTCTCACCTCACGTTCATTTTAAAAGTTTAAAAAGGTCGGTCTTGCCCGCCGCCTCCGCCACCTTAACAAGACGCAAAAGCTTTACCGCGCTATCTACCCTCGGTCGCTTCTCCTCGCTTAAAAATGGCTTTAAGGCGTTGAGAAGGCAGGCGCGGTCATCGTTTTCATTCAGACCCGACAAAAGCGAGCCGACAGAAAGCAAAGACTCTAAATCAGGTCCTGCCGCATTTTCCTGTTCCGGCTCTTTTTTTGCGCCGTCTGTCAGACCGGACAGCGCCTGCGCAATTTTTTCTTCGGGATTGTCTCCCAGCATACCCAAAAGTGACTCAAGCAGCGCGCCGTTGTCCTCCGCCATTTTTCTTCCTCCCTTTTATAACATATTTTTCAAATTCTTTAAAAGCTCAGGATTTTTCTTTGCCTGCTCTAACACCTTTTCCAAATCCACATTTTTGGTTTGCTCGGAAAGCCCAAAGGATTTTATCATCTGCTCTGCCTTTTGCTTGTCAACCTGCGAAAGCATTTCGCCAAGCTCGCCGTTTTCAGCTTTTTTCTTGATTTCCTCCAGTTTTTCGCGGTTTACACTTTTTAACAAACTCTCTAATACATTTGCCATGATAGATTCCTCACTTTTTCAGTTTCGTTACTTCATTATATGAAACATAGCGCCTTTTCTTTACAAGGAACCCAAAAAAAGATAACGGCATATGATGAACTAAAAAGAAATGAGGTGTATGACCATTTTATATTTTGATAATGCCGCAACCAGCTTTTTTAAGCCCCGCGCAGTTTACCGTGCTGTTATGGACGCCATGATCAATCACGGCGCCAACGCAGGGCGCGGAGGCTACGGTGAGGCAATCTATTCCAATGAGCTTTTGTTTTCCGCCCGCGCCGCGGTTGCAGATTTGTTTCACATTGAAAATCCTGCGCAAATCGCCTTTACCCAAAACACGACCCATGCGCTCAATCTTGCCATCAAAGGCACGCTGACCTACGGCGACCACGTAATTTACTCCTCCATGGAGCACAATTCCGTTGTGCGCCCTATCACCTCGCTTGCACGGCAGAAGCGAATCACAACCTCTGTGCTTCGGGCGGACAAAAACGGCGTATTGGATGTTGAGCAGTTGCCGCGCCTGATTTCCCGTAACACAAAACTGATTTGCCTGACCCACTCCTCCAACGTCTGCGGCACCATTTCCGACATTTATCGCGCGCAGGAAATCGCACGCGAGCACGGCGTGCTTCTTTTGGTGGACGCCGCGCAAAGTGCGGGTGTTCTGGATATTGACGCAAGCAAGCTGGATTTACTGGCATTCCCCGGACACAAGGGACTGATGGGGCCTTCCGGCACAGGCGGGCTGTACGTCCGCGAAGGTCTTGACCTGGCTACCATCATCGAGGGCGGAACGGGCAGTCTGTCAGAAGACCTAAGCCAACCTGCCATGATGCCCGACCGGCTTGAAAGCGGAACGCTCAACGTTCCTGCAATCTCGGGTCTTTGCGCTGCCGTTTCTTTCATAAAGGAAGCAGGCGTTTCCAATATCCGTGCGCACGAAGATTCTCTGTGCCGCTATTTTGAGGAACGTGTCCGCGAAATGAAACATGTCACGGTTTACGGCGATGCAAACAAAACCGCCATCTGTGCCCTAAACTTTAACGGCTTGGACTGCGTATCTGCGGCAGAATTTCTTTTTGAAAAATATGGAATTGCAGTAAGATCCGGTCTGCACTGCGCCATTCTTGCCCACAAAACCCTCGGCACAGAAAAAACGGGAGCTGTTCGTTTCAGTTTCGGATTTTTTAACACGCTGCAGGAAACCAAACGTGCCGTCGATGCCGTTTATGCACTGTCAAAGGAAATCGGTAAATAAAATATTTACAATTTTGTCAAAATAAAACCGTTGACGAAATGCAGTTTTTCGGGTATAATAAATATTGCATTTCGGGGACGTAATGGTTTCGACGGGAATGAGGAACACGCGGGAGCGGGTAGTGGTGCGGAGCCACTTTAAAATCCGTAACTTTAAAAATAATCGACAAATACGATTTAGCTTACGCTGCCTAATTAAGGCAGCTGTCCCGCCTGCGGTTACCGCGCCGCGGGGTCGGGGCATTATTTTGCGGTGAACGTGAGCAGCCTAAGCTTTGCAGCTGCCATGACCTATGAAGCTACCAAGTTTTAAGGTTTGTTTGTGAACCTTAAAATGCGGGAAATCTAATCACAAACTGCACCCGGAGCGTCCGCGTCGGACACATTTTCGGACAGGAGTTCGACTCTCCTCGTCTCCACCAAAACAATATTACTCGAACACCTATTATTTTTATAACGGCTTTGCTGTTGTAATATGGTTTGAGTAATTAAAACGTAAAAGAAACTGCTTACGCAATGTAGGCAGTTTCTTTTGTATGTTACAGTTCTTATTTAATAAACATTTTATTCTAGGATGATGTTATTATCAATATTCATTGACATTAATTACAAAGTTATTGCATATAGGCTCTAAATTATCTTTCCAATAAAAAACTTTGATGTATTCAATAATATCATCAGATTTTACTGCAACAGATTTTGTTAGCATTTCATCGGCATTTATTATGCCTCAATTTAAGGATTGTACAGATAAAAGCTTATTATCTTTATCATATAATGCAATATAACCTTCTAAGTTTTGTTTGTCTTGCATC
>JAZNIA010000088.1:0-7164 GCA_045577195.1 Congzhengia sp. | reverse complement strand
CTATATTTTATATTTTCCTTAATAGATTTTTTCTTTGATAAAGACTATGTCCATACGATTGAAAATCAACTTGCAAAAAAATATATGTACTTGGTATATATCATTGTTTTAATCCTTGCTACTGTTTTAAACAATACATATTAACCATATACATATCTTGTACGCAAAGGATTTTAGTCTCAAAAAGCACCCTGCACGATTTCGCAGGGTGCTTTTGTTTCATTTGTTTTGCCTGTTGCTCTTTATATCCGTTCCGCAACCAAATCGCCCATCTCGGAACACGTAACTTTTTTGCAGCCGTCCTGCATAATATCGCCTGTGCGGTAGCCGTCGTTTAAAACTGTACTCACGGCGGTCTCTATTGCATCTGCCTCCTCTATCATATCAAAGGAGTAGCGTAGCATCATAGCGGTAGACAAAATGGTGCCCAAAGGGTTTGCCAGATTTTGCCCTGCAATGTCCGGCGCGGAGCCGTGAATGGGTTCATACATGCCCAGTGTTGTTTCCGAAAGAGAAGCGGAGGGCATCATGCCGATAGAGCCCGTAAGCATGGACGCTTCGTCCGAAAGAATATCACCAAACATATTTTCTGTTACCAAAACATCAAACTGTGCGGGATTTTTAATGAGCTGCATGGCAGCGTTGTCTACTAAAACGTCGCAATATTCCACGTCGGGATATTCGGTTGCTAAACGGTGCATCACTCGTCTCCACAAACGGGAAGCATCCAACACGTTTGCCTTGTCCACGGAAGCTAAACGCTTATTTCTTTTCGTTGCCGTTTCAAAGGCAACGCGCCCAATGCGCGCAATCTCGTGCTCGGAATACATCATTTCATCGGTTGCAACCAATTCGCCATTTATTTCTTCCGTTTTTCGTGCGCCGAAATAGATGCCGCCAGTCAGCTCACGAACGATTAAGAGATCAATGCCGTTTTCTGTAAGTTCTGTTTTCAAGGGTGAGGCATCTGCGAGCTGGGGGAAAAGCTTTGTTGGGCGCAGATTTGCAAAAAGCCCTAATTCTTTGCGCACTGCTAAAAGCGCCTTTTCAGGGCGAATCGAGGGCGGGCAATCATCCCACTTTGGTCCGCCTACCGCGCCCAAAAGCACGCTGTCGGTGTTTTTTAGGGTTTCCATGCCTTCGTCTGTAATTGGCACACCATATTTGTCAATGGCACATCCGCCAATATCAACATAACGGTACAAAAAACAGTGTCCGTATTTTGCAGAAATTTTATCTAAAACCTTGACTGCTTCTGCCACAATTTCGGGCCCGATTCCATCTCCGGGGAGAATCGCAATTGTTTTATTCATTGTACCTCACTCCTTATTGTTTGGAAATAGAACGCAGTAGTCCACCTTTTTGAATGATTTCCTGAATGAAGGACGGAAACGGCTGTGCCTGATAGGTTTCGTTTTTGGTATGGTTGGTAATGAGTCCCGAATCAAAGTCTACCGTAACATCGTCGCCTGTGGAGATTTTATCGCCGGCTTCCGCGCATTCTAAAATCGCAAGACCAATATTAATGGCGTTGCGGTAAAAAATCCGTGCAAAGGTTTTGGCAATCACCACTGAAATTCCTGCCTCTTTGATGGCAATGGGCGCGTGTTCGCGGGAGGAACCGCAGCCAAAGTTTGCGCCGCCGACTAAAATGTCCCCCGGCTTCACTTTCAGGACAAACTCTTTGTCAATATCCTCCATACAGTGGGAGGCAAGTTCCTTGTGATTTGCGGTGTTTAGATACCGCGCGGGGATAATGACATCGGTATCAACATTATCGCCATATTTATGTACAATACCATGTGCAATCATTTTGCCACGCTCCCTTCAGGGTCACAGATGTAACCTGCAATAGCCGAGGCAGCTGCTGTTGCCGGGCTTGCCAGATAAATTTTTGAGGAAACATGCCCCATTCTGCCAACAAAATTCCGGTTGGTGGTGGCAATTGCAACCTCGTCCTCTGCTAAAATTCCCATATAACCGCCGAGGCAAGGTCCGCAGGTGGGGGTAGAAACCACGCAGCCTGCTTCAACAAAAATTTCGGTATAGCCCCGTTTGATACATTCCAAATATATTTTTTGTGTTGCGGGAATAATAATGCACCGAACGCCTTCTGCTACATGTTTGCCTGCAAAAATTTTTGCAGCCGTTTCCATATCGGATATTCTGCCGTTTGTGCAGGAGCCAATCACGCACTGGTCAATTTTTACTTCAGAAAGCTCCCTTGCCGGTTTCGTGTTTTCCGGCAGATGGGGGCAGGCAACGGTTGGTTCTATTTTAGACAAATCAATCGTGATAATTTCGTCATATTCTGCGTCCTCGTCGGCTGTATATACCGTGTAAGGGTGGGTCATGCGTTCTTTGTAATAGGAAAGGGTGATGTCATCTACCTCAAATATTCCGTTTTTTGCACCGGCTTCAATCGCCATGTTTGCCATGCAGAGACGGTCGTCCATAGAAAGAGAACGAAGTCCTTCGCCCGTAAACTCCATGGATTTATACAATGCGCCGTCCACGCCGATTTTGCCGATAATGGTTAAAATCACGTCCTTGCCGGAACAGTTGGCAGGAAGCGCGCCCGTTAAGTGAAACTTGATGGCAGAGGGAACTTTAAACCACGCTTCACCGGTTGCCATGCCGGCAGCCATGTCTGTAGAACCGACACCGGTGGAGAATGCGCCCAGAGCGCCGTAGGTGCAGGTATGAGAATCTGCGCCAATCACCACATCGCCGGGACCCACCAATCCCTTTTCCGGGAGCAGTGCATGCTCGATGCCCATATCTCCCACATCGTAATAGTGCTCAATTTGATGCTCTTTGGCAAAACAGCGGCACTGTTTGGTCTGCTGCGCTGCCTTAATATCTTTGTTGGGTACGAAATGATCCATCACGAGAGCAATTTTTGATGAATCAAATACATCGCAAAACCCAAATTTTTCAAATTCGTTTATCGCAACGGGGGAGGTGATGTCGTTTCCCAGCACCATATCCAGCTTTGCTTTAATCAGCTGACCGGGAACTACGTTTTCAAGCCCCGCCGCTTTTGCTAATATTTTTTGCGTCATGGTCATCGCCATAAGTAAAACCTCCTTACTCGTTCATGCTGCGGTTCACAGCGGAAAACAGCGCGTTAATGGAAGACGCGATAATATCGTCATCAACGCCGGCACCCCAGACTTTTCTGCCGTCCTGAAGCGTAATGCTCACATAGGTGATAGCCTGAGCGGAGGACCCTGCAGTGAGCGCGTGCTCTTCGTAGGTCAGGTCGGAGAACTGAACGTTAAGCTGCTTTTTCACCGCGTTACTTACAGCATCCAGACGACCGTTGCCGGTTGCGGAAAGCTCTTTTGTTACGCCATCAATTTTAACAGAAAGTGTAACGCTGATTTCCGGTGTACGGACAAAATGGTAGTCTAAAAGCTTAATATGGTTGTTGATGTTGACATAAGTTTCGGTGAATACAGCCAAAACTTCCTCCGGAGAAAGTTCTGCGTGGCTGCGGTCGGAAACGAGCTTTACTGCGTAGCCCACATCTTCGCGCATTTTCGCCGGCAACACGTAGCCAAAATTGTTTTCGAGTAAGTACCCAATACCGCCCTTGCCCGACTGGGAATTGATACGGATTACATCTGTTTCATATTCTCTGCCAACGTCAGCAGGGTCAATCGGAAGATACGGCACGGTCCAGGTTTCGCAGTTATTCTCCTCGCGCCATTTCATACCCTTTGCAATCGCATCCTGATGCGAGCCGGAAAATGCGGCGAACACCAGCTTGCCGGCGTAGGGCTGACGCTCATAAACACGCATTCGGGTTGTGCGCTCGTAAAGCTCTGTAATTTCCGGCATGTTGGAAAAATTAAGTCTAGGGTCAATTCCCTGTGCATACATGTTAAGAGCTAAGGTTACAATATCTGCATTTCCTGTGCGTTCGCCGTTACCAAACAGCGTTCCTTCTATGCGGTCCGCGCCTGCCAAAAGCCCCAACTCACAATCTGCCACGGCACAGCCGCGGTCGTTGTGCGGGTGCAGGGAAACCTCAACACAATCACGATATTTTAAATTGTCACAGACAAATTCCACCTGATTTGCATAAACATGGGGAGAGGAAAGCTCGACCGTAACCGGTAAATTTATAATTGCTTTTCGGTCGGGTGTCGGCTTCCAGATGTCTAAAACAGCGTTGCACACCTCTAAGGCAAATTCCGGTTCGGTTCCCGTAAAGGATTCGGGAGAGTATTCGTAGCGATAGCATGTCCCTGTTTCCTTTTCGATTTTTTGAAACAGCTTTGCGCCGTCCGTTGCAATTTTTATAATGTCTTTTTTGGATTTACGGAACACCTGCTCCCGCTGCGCCAGTGACGTAGAGTTATATAGATGCACAATGGCGTTTTTACAGCCGGAGAGCGCATCAAACGTTTTGCGAATGATGTGTTTGCGGCTCTGGGTGAGCACCTGAACGGTCACATCATCGGGAATCAGATTCTGATCAATCAGTGCGCGCAAAAAGGTGTATTCCGTTTCAGATGCGGCAGGAAATCCAACCTCAATTTCTTTAAACCCTACTTTTACAAGGAGTTTAAAAAATTCTAGTTTTTCTTCTAAGCTCATGGGAATCATGAGTGCCTGATTTCCGTCTCTTAAATCAACGGAGCACCAGACAGGCGCTTTCTCGATGTGTGTTTTTTCCGCCCATTTCATCGGCGCATTCCGGACGGGAAAAAACTGACGCTGATATTTTTTTGTGTTTTGCATAAATTCGCTCCTTTCCGTGTCCGTTTTTTCGAACACAACGATGAGACGATGAAAAAAACTCTCCCGTCTCCATGGCTATCGGGATTGATAACATAAAGAGACGAAAGAGCTACGTTTTTCTATAACACATACCATCTTCCGCGGTACCACTCTTTTTCACCCAAAAATCAGGTGCACTTGAAAGGCAAAAACCTTTTCACTCTGTTACGGGAGTACCCGTTTGCACTTACTGACTGTTCAGCACAACCACTCCACGGGGAGATTCAGCAAATCCGCCTGATGTCTTGCAGCAACCGGCATCTCTCTGTTAGACAGCATTTGCTTACTAGTCCGTTTCTTCGTGTTTAAGGTCATTATAGCATGGTGATTTTCCTTTGTCAATAGAGAAAAACACATTCTTTCTGCCATTTTTCATATTTGCAAAAAACGTGTGTTTATTTATTGCTTGTTACAACACCGCAAGCAATTTTCTTTCCTGCATTTCCGGCAGGTTGGGTCGTAAAGTCGTCGGGGGAATCGTGAATGATGACGGTTTTGCCAATGATTTCGTCTATGGTGAATCGGTCTGTGAGAAACACAGACAAAGCATAACCGGCATTGCCAAGGAGCGGTGGCATATCGCCCGCGTGGTGCGGGTGCGGACAGTCTAGAGGATTAAAATGGCTGCCGGCATCAAAAAATGGATCTTGTTCGTTTCCGCTGCAAGCATTGCCTCCGTGAATGTGAAATCCAAAAAAAGGAGCTGCGCAGGGTGTATGTTCCTGTGGTAAACCATCTACCTCCGTAACGACCAACACGCCGCGGTCTGTTTGGTAAAACCAGACGGTTCCCGTAAGATCCGGATAAAAATCGCTTCCTTTTAACACTGCAATTCCGCTTGGACGCCGCCCGACTTGTTTAAAATGAAAAAATCGCATAATATTCCTCCTGAAAAGTCTTGTCGGAACATGTTATGCACAAAATAAAAATTTGCTCCACATCTTTTAATAGCTGCATCCGATATGGTCAATTTCACAAAAAAAATAAAAAAAAACTTTGAAAATCCTATTGATTTTTTTAAAATTACCAGTTATAATTATTATTGTATAAATATATCATGATAACTTATGATATATTGCCGTGCGTATCGTTACATATTTTCTTTGATAAAGCAAATAGAACGTGATGCGTAAACAAGCTGCCATCGCGGCAGAAAATCTAATCAAAAATCTGAAAAGATAAAGGAGAGGGAATGAAAATGAAGAAAAAACTAGCAGTTTTACTGGCGTTCATGATGCTCATGAGCTCCGTGTGCAGTTTAAACCTCGTATCTGCTAATACTACAGTATCTGCAGATGCTCCGATCTACACATTCTTTGCAGGCGAAACAACCTTTGGCTATGGTAATGTGGCAGACGGAAAAACGCTGTATGCAGATGAAACATGGACAGAATTTAAAAGCGGTCAGTTCCCGCTGATGCTGAAGGTTACCAACACCGATGCAGCATTGGGCGGAACATTTGCTATCACCTATGACAGCTCAAAAGTAACGTTGTTGAATTATAAGAGCGGTAAAGGCGGCGGCTGGGTAGATGCATCGACCAATTCCGGCACAGGCGTATGGTATTCCAGTGAGTTCTCCGGCGATTTCGGCGCAGCAAACCTTGTAAGTGGTTTTGGCACAGAAAACGGCAGAGGCTATGCATACGCGAACTGGTATTCCGGCAGCGTAGATGGTGCATTGGATGCAGACGCATATGCAGCAAGCGGAAACCCCGAATTGGGCTGTTTCGTATTTGAAACAAAAGAAAATGTAACAATTGATGATTTTGATAAAGATACCTTTAAACTATATGAGGGATTAACAAACGAGACTATTTCCGACGGTCTGGGTATGAAAGGGTCTCCGTTGACCTGTGAAGTAACCGGCGCAGAAGGCAAAGAGATTTACGGCGTAAAAGACGATTCTATTCTGCAGGAAGTATATCCGATGAACGTGTTCTTCGATTATCCGAACAGCAACAAGACAGCGGCTGCAGAGCAGTACACCGTAAACTTCGTAATTGAGGGTGAAACTGTTGACACCAAGAAGATAGATGTTGGTAAAACATTAGCAGTTGCAGACTTCTATCAGGCGGCAGCAAGACCCGGTTATACCTTTGCATGGGATGTTACAGAAGACATCACATCTTCCACTGTTCAGACCATCACCGTAACTGGTACTTATACATTGATTTCTGCAAACACATTTGTTGTAACACTCGTTGCGGACGGCAAGACTGTTACAACCATTACAAAGGATGAAGGCCAGACGGTTACAGTTGCTGAAATCAACGCTGTTCAAATTCCTGCAATCGATGGCTATAAAGCCGGCACTTGGGATGTGGATGGTGATATCACAACGACTACAACCGTTAACGCAACACCGTACAC
>JAZNIA010000087.1:0-2069 GCA_045577195.1 Congzhengia sp. | reverse complement strand
TCTTCCGGCGCATTTCCTTTCTGCACCTCTGCACCACAGCTCTCTAAGGACTGCATATTATGGGATTTTGAAGAACCGGTTGCACCGCCGCAACCGTCGCGTCCTGTTCTTCCACCCAGAAGAATGACTACATCGCCGGGTTCAGGGCGCTCGCGGCGTACATTTTCTGCGGGAGCCGCACCAACAACCGCACCAATTTCCATACGTTTTGCAGCATAACCGTCGTGGTAAATTTCATCAACCTGACCGGTTGCTAAGCCAATCTGGTTACCATAGGAACTATAACCCGCCGCAGCTGTTGTTACGATTTTTCTCTGCGGAAGCTTGCCCTCGATGGTATCTTTTACCGGTTTTAAGGGATTTGCTGCTCCTGTTACGCGCATTGCGCTATATACATAGGATCTGCCCGACAGGGGATCACGAATTGCGCCACCAATACAGGTTGCCGCACCACCAAAGGGCTCAATTTCCGTCGGATGGTTATGGGTTTCGTTTTTAAACAGAAGAAGCCATTCTTCGATTTCTCCTTCAATTTCTACGTCCATCTTCACGGTGCATGCATTGATTTCCTCGGACTCGTCCAGTTTTTCCAGCTTGCCGTTTTTGCGCAGATATTTTACCGCCAACGTCGCAATGTCCATCAGGTTCACAGGCTTGGTTCTACCCAGTTCTTTGCGCACATTCATGTAATCGTTGTATGCGCTTTCCAATAATTTATCTTCAAACGTTACGTGATCTATTGTCGTTAAAAATGTAGTGTGACGGCAATGATCAGACCAATATGTATCAATCATTTTGATTTCTGTAATAGTCGGGTCTCGTTGTTCGCTCAAAAAGTATTGTTGGCAGAATTTAATATCATCTAAATCCATTGCCAAGCCTTTTTTGGCAATAAAGTCTGCCAGTTCCTGTTCTGAAAATCCACAAAAACCGTTCACAGTTTCAACCTCAGTGGGTATGTCGTATGTCTGCGCCAGTGTTTCATAGCAGTCAAAAGAGGCCTCACGGCTTTCCACGGGGTTGATTACATATTTTTTCACCGCAGCAACGTCTTCTGCAGTTAGATTTCCGTACAGCAAATACACCTTTGCTGTGCGGATTAAGGGACGCTCTTTCTGCGAAATCAGCTGAATGCACTGTGCTGCAGAGTCTGCTCGCTGGTCAAACTGACCGGGGAGAAATTCTGTTGCAAATGCTGCATCGGCATCGTGCTCTAAAGTATCCGTCACAATGTCTAACTGCGGTTCAGAAAATACTGTGGTTTTACAGTATTCAAACAAATCCGCTTCAATGTTTTCCACATCATAACGGTTGAGCACGCGAACCTTCTCAAGACCATTGATTAACAGCAGTTTTTTCAGGTCACTTGTGAGCGCAGTTGCCTCATGGGCAAGCGCTTCTTTTTTCTCAACATAAATCCGGTAAACCATAGCTTATACCTCCAATGCTTTTTTTCCAATATCGTTGCGCTTATATGCATTGTTAAAATGCACCTTCTCAGTCAGTGCATATGCATTTTTCACGGCTTCTTTCAACGTGTCCGCGGTTGCTGTAACACCCAATACTCTGCCTCCGGAGGTTAAAAGCTTTCCGTCCTTTTCGCATGCACCCGCAACATAAATCAGTTCGCCCGCAGGCATTGTAATTTCATAGCCCTTTTCATAACTTTCAGGGTAACCGTCTGACGCCATGATAACGCAACAAGCCGCACCATCCATAAATTTCACGGGGCATTTGTCAAGGGTTCCATCATGAACATGTTTCATGATTTCAAACAAATCGCTTTTTAAAAGCGGCAGTACAACCTGCGTTTCAGGATCGCCAAACCGGCAGTTGTATTCAATCACCTTCGGCCCGTTCGGTGTGAGCATAAGTCCGAAATATAAGCAGCCTTTAAAGGTTCTTCCCTCTTTGTTCATCGCCTCAATAGTCGGGAGGAAAATAGTTTCCATGCACTCTTTTGCAATTTCCTCTGTATAATAGGGATTCGGCGCAACCGTACCCATACCACCGGTGTTTAAGCCTTTGTCTCCGTCCTTTGCGCGCTTATGGTCCATAGAGGAAACCAT
>JAZNIA010000086.1:0-6405 GCA_045577195.1 Congzhengia sp. | reverse complement strand
GATAGTTTTACATTTTTTTTTCGATTCTTATTAGAAATAATCCACGATTTTATCATTTGTTTTATTTTCTTTATCAAAATAATTTCCCCCAAAAGAATTTTAAGGAGTTAACCAATAATATTATATAATAACTTCTAATGTGTGTCAAGTTGACTGATTTTTTAACATGAACGATTATTTGTTGGTAAAAGCCTGTGTACAGGAATTGAATTTAAAAAAAAAGTATGGTACAATAAATATATAAAAGCACGAGCTAGAGGGACAAGCAATGAAGAACTATAAAATCACTGTGCAGTATGACGGCACCAGATACAACGGTTGGCAGAGACAGGGCAATACGAAAAATACCATCCAGGAGCGGTTTGAATCTGTTCTGTCGCGGATGTGTGGAAAAAACGTTGAAATTTTTGCGTCGGGCAGAACCGATGCAGGCGTGCACGCAAAGGCGCAAACTGCAAACTTTAAATGTGAAACAGATATGACCTGCGATGAAATCATGGATTATCTGAACCGCTATCTTCCGGAAGATATTGTTGTGACGTCCGCCTCTGAGGCAAATGAGCGATTTCATAGCAGGCTCAACGCCGTCTCTAAAACATATGAATATCGAATTGCCACTCAAAAACCTGACGTATTTATTCGAAAATACGTTTATTACGCAGAAGAAAAACCGAACGTGGAGAAGATGCGGTCTGCCGCAAAGCTTCTTTTGGGAACACATGATTTTAAGGGTTTTAGTTCCTTAGGCAGAACAAAAAAGTCAACGGTCAGAACCATTTACTCGATTGAGATTTCAGAAACAGACGGTTTGATAACAATGACGGTGAATGGCGATGGATTTCTGTACAACATGGTTCGAATTCTGGCGGGAACACTTTATGAAATCGGGACAGGAAAATTAGAAGAGACGGATATTGTAGAAATTTTTAAAACGAAAAACAGAGCGCAAGCAGGCACAACACTTCCTGCCCGCGGATTAACGCTTTTAAAAGTTTTTTATTAACTGTTTGCAATCAAGGGGAGGGAGTAGAGCATGAAAGTCAATTACAAATTGGAAATGGAGCGGGAGATAGAACGCATTAAGACACTGGAGAAAAAACCGAGCTTATTACTTCATGCGTGTTGTGCGCCATGCTCTAGTGCGGTTTTAGAATTGTTGAGTTCGTTTTTTGACATAACTTTATTTTTTTATAATCCGAACATATATCCCGAACATGAATTTTCGTTTCGACTTGAGGAGTTAAAACGTTTACTGCTTGAAATGGATTTAAATGATATTGAAGTGGTTGCTCCTGCATACGACAATCAAGAATTTGAAGAGATTGCGAAGGGTGTGGAGCATCTTGCAGAGGGCGGTGCGAGATGCGAAAGGTGTTACCGGTTGCGGCTGGAACGCTCCGTTGCCTATGCAGAAGAAAAAGGGTTTGACTATGTCACCACAACACTTACAATTAGTCCCTACAAAAATGCGCAGTGGCTGAATGAAATTGGACTTGAGCTTTGCAGAGAGCGTGGCGTGAAATATCTGTGTTCCGACTTTAAAAAGGGTGACGGATACAAACGCTCTTGTCAACTTTCGGCTGAATATCATCTGTACAGACAGAATTATTGTGGTTGTGTTTATTCCAAACAACATGTTATACAAGGAGAAGAATAAAATCCTGCAGGTTTTTTGAGAAAAGCCTGCAGGATTTTCTTTGTTGTCATACGTTATGCAGGAAGTTTAACCCTATTTAGATTTTTTTCTAAATAGGTATTGACAACTTAGCTTTTACATCGTATAATCTATTTAGATAAAGTTCTAAATAGAGGTGAAATGACATGGGAATGAACGAAACATTAAAGGCCATCTCTGATCCAATCAGACGGGAAATCCTTGCAATGTTAAAAAGCGGAAAAAAATCTGCAGGTGAAATAGGAGAGCGGTTTCATTTAACCGGCGCAACTGTTTCGTACCATTTGGCAAAACTGAAAGCAGCAGATTTAATTGCGGAAGAAAGATATAAAAATTTTATTTATTACGAAATTAACACTTCCGTTTTTGAGGAAGTGTTAACATGGATCTATATGTTGGGAGGAAATAAATAGTGAAAATGATAAAATGGAAATCTCTGATAGTGACTTGTCTCGTTTGCCTGTTACCGATTCTTTTTGGATTCATCTTGTGGGATAGACTACCGGATACAATGGCAATTCATTTTGATATTAACAATAATCCAAACGGATTTGCATCTAAGGGATTTACTGTTTTTGGACTTCCGGTCATGATGGTTGCTCTACAGGTGATTTGTTGTATAATTTACGATGTCAACGCCTTAAAACACGGTGAACGCAAAAAATTTGAACGGGTAACGAAGTGGATCATTCCGATCATGACGATTGTTTTGCAGGTTGTAACATTGGGATATGGACTTGGAGAAAATCTTGATATAAGAAAAGTAGCAATGCTTCTTGTAGGTTTGATTTTTCTTGTGCAGGGTAATTATTTGCCGAAATTTGATTATATTAAAAACCGTGACATAGATACGGAAAAGGCAAGAAAAATAAACCGTTTTATCGGATTTGAAACCGTTGTTGTGGGTGTGCTTTTTATTGCAAGCATATTTCTTCCGCCTGTTGCTTCCGTTGTGTGTCTGATTTTATTGATACCTTATGGTGTCATAAGTGTGATATATGGAATTCGGGTAGGACGAAAGTAAACAAAACAGCCGATGTGAACTACTAGCATCGGCTGAAATTTTATCTTCCGCGATATTCACTTTTTATGATTTCTGCCATTTCCTCAGGCGTTTCGATACAACCGCCTGCAAGCCACATTTTAATGACTGCATTGATTCCGTTTCTGAAAAACTCGATGTGATACGGAATGTGCTTTCCTCCAAAATCACTTTCCGCTCTGACAGCATCAAAAACATAGGACTTATGTTTTTCGTCATATCCGAGCTTAAAATAAGTTTTATAGAACAGTTGATTTTCATAGATATGACGAAACATTGTTACAGTATCGTGCCTGTCTTTTTCCCGGAATTGCGCACCAAAATCTGCTTCCAGCTTTTCGCGGAGTTTGTTTGCCAAGTCATATATATCAATAAAGTTTGCGTAGAACGTGCTTCTGTTTAGTCCGGTTTCTTTGCAGATGTCTGTAACGGAGATTTGGTTAATTTCTTTTTTCTGGAGCATTTCCACAAATGCTTTTTCTATTTTTTCAATGGATTCTCTTTTGCGTTTGTTGTTTTTTACGTTCATCGTGATACCTCTTTTTTATTATTCCAACACTTGACTGATAATTGATGATTGAAAATCAATTTAAAAAATATTATAGTATAATTGCATTAAAAAAACAAGTGTTGGATTAATAAGGAGGAAATTTCTATGAAAAAGAGCAGTTTTGTCGCAATGATGCTGGGAACGGTATCGGGTGTTTTGTTTGCGCTTGGTATGTGTATGGCACTCATTCCGGAGTGGAATGCATTCAAACAGGGCGTTATCTTTGGCACGGTTGGCATTGTTTTAGGCTTGATAACGTTTCTCGTATGGCGAAAAATGGAGCATAAGGCACCAATTCAATTAAACGGAAGAGTATTTGCGCTTTCTGTATTCGGTATCATCGGTGCGTTGACATTAGGTGTCGGTATGTGCTTTTGCCTGGTTTGGGAAAACATTGTTCTTGGCACCGTCATCGGCTTGGTCGGAATTTTACTTTTACTCACCTTGGTTCCAATTACCAAGGGTATCAAGTAAGATGAACGCGCAGAGCAAGGAAGTTTTAAAGTTTATCGTAAACTTTATATTTGCAATTTACAATTGCGTGCTTGGAATCGTGTCACATTCATGGTGGTTTATAACGGTCGGCGCATATTACGTTGTGCTTAGCGTTATGCGCAGTGCAGTCATTCTTTTCTCTGCCACAGACAGAAAAAACGCAAGATTTATTATGAAATTCTCGGGCGCAATGATACTTGTTCTTTCGGTCGTTCTTTGCGGAATTGTGTATATGACGATAGAGCATCAGGTCGCGGTGAAATACCACGAAATTGTGATGATAACGATTGCGTTGTACGCTTTTACCAAGACGACGCTTGCAATTTGCAAATTTATAAAATCAAGAAAAAGCCAAAGACCGTACATAAAAACACTGCGGAGCATTGCGTTTGCTGACAGTGTAGTCTCTATCTACTCTTTGCAGAGGTCAATGCTGGTGTCATTTGATGGTATGACAGCGGAAAATATTGTTCTCTTTCATACTTTAAGCGGTATTGGCATGTGCTTGGTTGTAATTTGCATCGGACTAAATTTAATACTTGGAAAGGAGCATAAAATGGCAAAATCAAAATTAGTGGAAACAAACAGAAAGATTGCAAAAGGAGTAAAGACCGGATTTCAAAAAATTGAGGATGGCGTAGTTGGCGGTTACAAAAAAATCGAAAAAAGTGTAGTAGACGGCTACACAAAAATAGAGGATCAGTTTGTAGACCGGTACTTAACCCGCGAAGGCGAAACCGTAGAAGAGGCGAAAAAACGGTTAAAAAATGAAAAATAGGTTTTGGATCGCTATTTTTGAAACGAAATATACATCATACATATAAACAGTAAGGAGCTGTAGCAAAATGATATAATCATTTTGCTACAGCTCCTTTGGGCTGGACGGAAAATAGTGCAGAATGGAAAAATTGAGCAAAAGCAAGGTAAAACCTTGCTTTTGGCTACCCGAAGGCGTACATCGGTACGTCGAGAGGCGAAGTTTTTTCATAACACAAAGCATTATATTTTTGGGAAATTCGTTGTATGACGAATTTCTACATTTCATTTTTGTTCATTTTTGCGTTCATATCATGCTAAATGGCTTTATATCTGCTTATTTATGCTTTGTGTGGTCTGTGCATTTTGCTACAGCCCCTTGTTTTAAAAAGACCCGATATTTCACTACGAAATAGCACATTGCCTTTTCTTGATTTTTTACCAAAATAATCTAAAGGTATTTTTTTAAAGTAATGGTTATATCTTATGCAGTAGATGATATGAAAGGATATAGTGAAAAAATTAATTGAAAAGGGAGATGTTTACATTGGTATTGAGTTCGGCTCAACAAGAATTAAGGCCGTTATGACAGATGCCGACGGCAGAGTTTTGGCAAGCGGTGTCAAAAATTGGGAGAATTTGCTTGAAAGGCGAAACAACATAACAGCAAAAGAAGCAGCTTTCCTGACTGAACCTTTCGACTTTAACATTCGCACAGGATATTCTGGCTGATGCAATAAGTTCTGAAGTATCATTATGAAGCATTCTCAAGCTGAAAAAGTGTATAAAAATGTTGGGGGATGCATTCTTACTTCAAACGGGTTTATTAAAGTATACAAAGTTACCACAGACTTGGTGAAGTTTTTGTTATGATCAATATGGCAGACATAAAAATATTCCCTGATGAAAAAACTCTTATGATTTTTCCGGTCTGGATGTTTTTTTGTACCATGATGGGGAAGACCTCATAATCTTTTTAAATTGCTTGCTGAAGTGGTATTCATCATAAAATCCAAGGTTGTATGCTACTTCTTTCGCAGTAATTTTCGGAAATTTTTCAAAATAATTGATAGCTTCATTCATTTTAAACTCAAGCATATACTGATGTATGGTTGTATTAAACGCCTCTTTAAAACGGTTTTCTGCAGTTTTTACTGATATGTTGCATTTTTCAGCAAGCTCTTTGTTTGAAAAGAATTTTTCGGGGTTGTTGTGTATTATTTTTTGTATTTTAAGGGCAATATCATTTTTGGATATTGTAATGGGTTCACACAGCTCGCATAAAAGCAACTTGAAAAAAATATCTGCTTGTTTTTGTTTTCCCTGAAGCTTACAGTTTACAATTTCAGAAAAATATTTTTTGATATTTGGGTTGGAGGATGCGTCTGTAAGACTATTTAGCGAAATGTCGAACTCGAAGGACTTATCATCGCAACTTACATGAAAATACATGGTTTTAGTATTGGGAAGACAAGGCGAAAGTCCGAAATGTGTGTGATTTGCACTTAGAATCAGTACACTGTCCTTTGTGGCGGTGTACTGTTCTTTATCTTGTCCGAATTTCCATTCTCCCTGAAGAATATATATAAAATCGTATTCCTTCATTTTGCGTCTTGGATGAACAAAAGGATTTGCGTAAAAGTTTATGTTTGCTTCGCTGATTGTATAATGAGCGTTATCTGAAAATTGTGTTAACATTCCATCACTTCCTTTACGCTATTTTACATCTTTTTTTCTTTTTTGTCAATTGAATTTTTTTAATTTATCATTATATAATAAATGTATAATGCGAGGTGAGCATATGCGTATATTCCAAAAAGGATTTAACTTCGGTCAGGATGGACCGGGAAACAGACTTGTTTATCATTTGCAAGGTTGTAATATGCA
>JAZNIA010000085.1:0-3838 GCA_045577195.1 Congzhengia sp. | reverse complement strand
CAAAAAGTTAATCAAAAACAGTAAAAATTTCCTTGACTTTTCAAGTGAAATACGCTATACTTATTCTATTCTTTATTAAAGTAGGTGGCCTTTCGTGGAACAAGAAAACAAAGCATATTTTCAGAATGCCTTAACAAACTGGTGCGGCGAAGTGGAAAAAAACACCCACATCGGATTAGAGCATTATGATAACTATAAAGTAAAACGAGGACTCCGCAACAGTGACGGAACGGGTGTTTTGGCGGGGCTTACCAATGTCAGCCAGGTACACGGATATATCATGTATGAGGATGAGCGTATTCCCGATGACGGAAAACTCAGCTACCGTGGCATTGATGTTTCCGAGATTGTGAACGCCTGCGAAAAGGAAAACCGTTTTGGCTATGAAGAAGTTTGCTATCTTTTGCTGTTCGGAAAACTTCCTACCAAACAGGAACTCAACGATTTTTGTGCTCTTTGCGGCGCAATGCGTCCGTTGCCATACGGATTTCGCGAAGAAATGATTATGAAAACGCCCAGTACTGATATTATGAATAAGCTGGCGCGTTCGGTGTTATCCATGTATTCCTATGACGATAATCCCGATTCAACGGACCTTTATAATCTGGTGCGTCAATCCATTCTACTGTTTTCCAGAATGCCCTCGATGGTGGCGTACGCATATCAGGCAAAGGCACATTATTTTGACGGCAAGAGCCTTTATATTCACAACCCGCAACCGGGGCTTTCTATGGCGGAAAATTTCTTATACATGATTCGCCCTGACAATCAGTTTACGGACATGGAAGCAAAAATTTTAGACCTTGCCATGATTTTGCATGCAGAGCATAGCGGTGGTAATAACTCCACCTTTACCACTCGCGTGGTTTCCTCTGCGGGAACTGATACATATTCTGCAGTTGCGGCGGCAATCGGCTCGCTGAAAGGCCCCAAACACGGCGGTGCAAACCGCAAGGTGATGGGCATGATCGACGATTTCAAACAAAACTTGACAGATATTAACGACAAAGACCAGATTGCGACGCATATCGAGAAACTGCTTCAAAAAGAAGGATATGACCGGTCGGGACTCATTTACGGTATGGGACATGCGATTTACACCAAATCTGACCCGCGTGCCGTTCACCTAAAGAAAAAAGCGGAAGAGCTTGCCGAGGCAACGGGTAATATGAAAGAATTCAGGCTCTATCACCTCATTGAAGAATTAACACCTGAAATTTTTGCAAAGAAAAAGGGTCCTAAGGCAATGTGCGCAAATGTGGATTTGTACTCAGGCTTTGTGTATCAGTGCTTAAACATTCCGCAGGAACTATATACGCCGATGTTTGCCATTTCCCGTACGGCAGGCTGGTGTGCTCATAGAATTGAGGAAATTCTCTACGGCGGAAAAATCATTCGTCCGGCTTATAAAAATGTACGCAAACGTGCAGAATATGTCGAAATTGGGGAAAGATAAAATAAAATCAGGTTCTGTTATGAACTATGCCAAGTGGGTGCAACAAATGTCGCACCCACTTGTTATTTGGTCGAATTTGTGGTATCATAACCATAGAGGTGTGTTTGATGAATTTTAAAATACATTCAGATTATAAGCCAACGGGTGACCAGCCACAGGCGATAGAACGGTTGGCAGAAGGGATTTTGCGTGGGGATAAGGAGCAGACGCTTTTGGGCGTAACCGGCTCCGGCAAAACCTTTACCATGGCAAACGTAATTGAAAAAGTGAATAAGCCAACGTTGGTATTGGCGCACAATAAGACACTGGCGGCGCAGCTTTGCAGTGAATTTAAGGCTTTTTTTCCGGAAAATGCCGTAGAATTCTTTGTGTCCTATTATGACTATTACCAACCCGAGGCATATATTCCGCATTCGGATACCTATATCGAAAAGGATTCTGCGGTCAACGAAGAAATAGACAAGCTTCGGCACAGTGCAACAGCGGCACTCTTTGAACGGCGTGACGTCATCATTGTTGCCAGTGTATCTTGTATTTACGGATTGGGTGACCCGATTGACTACAATGAACTGGTTATTTCTCTGCGCCCGGGTATGGTGCGGGACCGCGACAGTATCTTGAAAAAACTGGTGGAAATTCAGTATGAAAGAAACGACATCAACTTTGTTCGTGGTAAATTCCGTGTGCGAGGCGACGTTTTAGAGGTGTTTCCGCCAGAAAGCAGTGACCGGGCTGTGCGCATAGAGTTTTTTGGAGACGAAATCGACCGTATTACAGAAATTGACGTGATAACGGGAGAAATCAAGGGCGTTCGCAATCATGTTGCGATTTATCCTGCCTCTCATTACGTTACGACAAAGGAAAAAATGGAACGGGCAATTTCCACCATCGAAGAAGAACTTGTAGAGCGCATACAGTATTTTAAGGATCGTGATATGCTGCTGGAGGCACAGCGCATTGAACAACGCACGACCTATGACATTGAAATGATGCGGGAAATCGGTTTTTGTCAGGGCATAGAAAACTACTCCCGCCATATCAGCGGAAGAGCGCCGGGTTCTGCACCATTTACGCTTTTAGATTATATGCCGGACGATTTTCTTTTGATGATTGACGAATCCCACGTTACTGTGCCGCAGGTGCGGGCAATGTACAACGGAGACCGTTCGCGAAAAGAGGCTTTGGTCGAATACGGATTTCGTCTGCCGTCTGCCTTTGATAACCGTCCGTTAAACTTTGCTGAGTTTGAAAAAAAGCTAAATCAGGTGGTCTACGTCAGCGCCACACCGGCAGACTATGAATGGGAGCGTTCGACGCAAATTGCAGAGCAAATCATCCGTCCGACAGGACTTCTAGACCCCGAAATTATTGTGCGCCCCGTCAAAGGTCAGGTGGACGATTTGGTGGGCGAAATTCATGAACAAACGAAACAGGGAAACCGTGTTTTGGTTACCACGCTGACGAAAAAAATGGCGGAGGATTTAACGGATTATCTGCGGGAACTGGAAATCAAGGTGAAATATTTGCACTCTGATGTAAAAACCATTGAACGTATGGAAATCGTCAAGGATTTGCGAGAAGGCCTGTTTGATGTTTTGGTAGGCATTAATCTCCTGCGCGAGGGACTGGATATTCCCGAGGTTTCACTGGTGGCAATCCTAGATGCTGATAAAGAGGGCTTTTTGCGGTCGGAAACATCACTCATACAAACAGTAGGCAGAGCTGCAAGAAATGCAGACGGCAGGGTGATTATGTATGCTGATTCCATCACCGGTTCCATGGAGCGGGCAATTTCTGAAACGAACCGCAGACGGAAACTTCAGCAGGAATACAATGAAAAACATGGAATCACACCACAATCCATTCAAAAAAATATTCGTGCTGTTATTTCTCCCATGGGTGAGGTGCCGGACGAAACGGTTGCCGATTTAAAACTTTCAAAATCCATGGATATTAACCTGCAAATCGAGATTTTAACAGAGCAGATGAAGCTGGCGTCCTCAGAACTGCGGTTTGAAGATGCGGCGTCTATCAGAGACAGAATCAAACTGCTACAGAATAAAAACAAATAGATATAAAATGGTGCAGGTTAAATAACCTGCACCATAATTTTTGAAATTTGTATTTTAAATTACAAATCCGCCGTTGGGACTGAGTATCTGCCCGGTGGTAAAGGGCGAATGCTCATCGGAGGCTAAAAAGAAAATTGATTTTGCAATGTCTCTCGGCGTACCGATTTTACCCAGCGGCGTTTCGTTTTTCAAAATCTCTAAATCCTCGGCGGACAGATTTTGGTTCATTTCTGTATCCACCAATCCCGGCGCAACGCAGTTCACGCGAATGTTTGAGGGCGCAAGCTCTTGCGCTAAGGCCTTTGTTGCA
>JAZNIA010000084.1:0-3055 GCA_045577195.1 Congzhengia sp. | reverse complement strand
CATCAGCGGCGTTCCGCGGATAATCCAGACAAATCCTTTGCTGAGCCATTTCACGGGCGAAAACCTGCTCATGGAGCCAAAGGAAATAATCAGACCAAGGGGAAGGGCAAAGAGTAGCGTTAGTATGAAAATTTTAAAGGTTACGCCGAAGCCTTCCAGTAATGTAAGCGATACTTCTAAAAACATATGTAAACCTTTCCTTTATACCAAGCAAAGACAGCAAGCTTTTGCCTGCTGTCTTGCCATATATCAACTTATATTGTGAAATATCTTATTTAAGCATTGCGTTTGCCATGGTGATGTCGATGATGCAAGCATCGCAAGAACCGCTGACAACCTCTAAGAGAGCGTCTGTCTGCGCTGTTGCTTCTACAACGTTTGCAAAACCACAGTCTTCAGCAGCGGTTGCACCGGCAGAGCCTGCTTCTACAGCAAATGTTAAATCTACCATGGATTCGGGTGTTGTGTATTCAGCCACTTTGTCTTTCGCCATTACAACAACCTGCGCGTTTTTCACATAGGCCTTGGAGCAGCTTGTGTTTTTGAGCACTTCCTCGGAAATGGTCATACCGTTCCAGATACAGTCAATTGCTTTGGATTCTAATGCAACGAACTTGTTGTCCCAGTCAATTTCAACGAACTCAGCGGTCACGCCAAGCTTTTCGCAAACTGCCTGCGCAAACTCTGTGTCAAAACCGGTCCATGCACCAGCATCGTCTTTGAAGTTCATGGGTGCGTAATCGGTGATACCGATGATCAGTTTGCCGTTTGCCTTGATATAGTCAAGGTCAGCCACGTCAGCTTTGATTTCTTCTGCATCTGCTGCGGGAGCTAAGGTCAGCTCATATTTTTCAGCAAGAGCAGCCAGTGTGCCGTCTGCAGTCAATTCATCAATCAATGCGTTTACAGCATTTGTCAGGTCAGAACCTTTTCTAAAACCAATACCGTATTCTTCGGAGGTCAGTTCTGCTGCAACAGCTAAGTTGCTGTAGTTACTGGTGGATTCGCTTTCTGCGGGTGCGCCTATGTCTGTACCGGTTTGGGTAGCGATGCCGCATGCAGAGAACATAGTTACTGCGCAAGCCAGTGTTAAAATCAATGCAAATAATTTTTTCATAATAGATTCTCCTTTAAAATGTAATCTTGACAACTAATACTTTACCACTTTAGCGCGATAAAGTCAAGTATTATTTTATAAAACGGCACACTTTCGACAATTTATACAAGGAATGCGGTTGCATAGCACATATGCTTTATGCAACATACACAACAGTCTTGACGAATTGCGGGAAATTTGGTATAGTATAAATAAAAGAAAGGATGTGCTAAGGTTGGGAGACGGAAAGCGATTTACGATGAATATGACGGCGAAAGTGTTTAGCTTGGGGCTAAATTTGCTGATCAGCTTTTTCCTGACGCCCTTTATCATACGCCATGTTGGCACAGAGAGCTATGGATACGTTGGTCTTGCCCATGATTTTGTGGATTGCGCCAGAATCGCAACCGTTGCGCTTCATTCGATGGCGTTGCGGTATATTACCGTGTGCCTGCACAGAGGTGATGAAGCAGCTGCTAATCGATATTTTTCCTCGGTGATGATTGTAAATATCCTTTTATGCGTGGTGCTTTTGGTACCCTTTGGCGGGGTGCTGTTACTTTTGGAACGATTGTTTGACATTTCTAAAACGATTTTAACAGACGTAACACTGCTTTGGGGATTTGTGTTTTTAAATTTTTTTATCACCATTGCGGGAGCAGGCTATGCTGTTGCGCTGTTTGCAAAAAACCGAATTGACAAAGAATCCTTTCGCAGTGCAGAATCCATTGCCATACGCGCACTGTTTCTTTTCATATGCTACACCTTTTTTACGCCGAAGGTTTTTTATGTCGGTATTTCCTACTGCGTACTGACGGTTTATGTTTTGATTTCGAACGTATATTATACGAAAAAATATTTACCCAATCTTAAAATCAGGAGAGCCTTTTTTGACAAAGGTGCGGTGAAGGAGTTGCTTTGTTCGGGCAGTTGGAACTGCTTGACAAAGATTGCAACGATTCTGACAACGGGGCTTGACCTGCTGCTTGTTAACATTTTTGTCGGCAGCAGACAGATGGGGGTAGTGTCATTGTCTAAAACGATTCCGACAACGGTGTTATCCGTATTTGTGATTCTATCCGGTGTGTTTTTACCGAAGCTGACCGAAGCGTTTTCCAAAAAGGATGGGGAGGGCATGGTCAAAAATGCTGTGTTTTCCGTGAAGCTTTTAGGGCTATTTGCAGCGGTGCCACTGGTGGTGCTTGGTGTGTTTGGTGAGGAATTTTACCGCCTGTGGACGCCGACGGAAGATGCCCGTTTTTTGTGGCTGTTGTCTTTGGCAGCGTGTCTGCCTTATGTGGTGTCGCTGGCGTCCCAGAATTTGTGGAACCTGTTTACCGTGACCAATCGTGTAAAGGTTTCGTCTATAGGATTTCTGGGTGCAGCGGTTGTGTCCTTGAGCGCAGTACTGATTTCGATGGCGTTTGTGCGGGATCCAATGTTGCGCATTTTTCTTATTGTAGGAACAAGCGCTGTTTGTAATTTCCTGCTTACGGTCACCTTTTTACCGTGGCAGGCGGCAAAATGTATGGACATTTCTCCAAAACGGTTGCTTACTCCCATGATAAAGGCATTTTTGTTTACATTGGGGTTGGGTGCGGTCTTTGCCATAGTAGGATGGATTGTTCCCGTCCATAGTTGGGCGGGTTTGATCGTGATGGTATCTGCGGTCTGCGTTTGCGGGGCAGGATTTGGATTTGTGCTTTTGTTTGAAAAAGAAGAAAAGAACGTATTGTGGAAAAAAATCAGGCATTAGATCTCGCTTCTGCTTTTGAATGCTTTATAGGATTACAAAAGGAGCTGTAGCAAAATGATATAATCATTTTGCTACAGCTCCTTTGGGCTGGACGGAAAATAGTGCAGAATGGAAAAACTGAGCAAAAGCAAGATAAAACCTTGCTTTTGGCTACCCGAAGGCGTACATTGGTACGTCGAGAGGCGAAGTTTTTTCATAACACA
>JAZNIA010000083.1:0-14960 GCA_045577195.1 Congzhengia sp. | reverse complement strand
CATTTCCAACGTTGATATTTTCAGTATGTTCCTTTATATTTTGTATTGATGTAATTTCGTCTGCGATTATTTATTTTTATATAAAAAGTAAAGAAAAGCAAATATCTTAATTTAGGAAGACAAGGAAGACAAGGGGACGGTTCTGTTGAGGAAGACAAGGGGACGGTTCTGTTGTGTTTATTGGAAAGAACTCAAAGGAGCGGTTCCAATGTGTCAACCTAATAAAACAAATCAAGCGGCGCACCGTTGGGTGTGCCGTTTAAGTTTTTTTCTTCCTCTATTTTCTTTCTATTCTTTCTCTTTGAATATTTTTTTGTGATACAGCGTGTTGGAACGCCCCTCCCGGAGGGGCGAGAAATGAAAACGAAATTCGTATAGGAGGCATGTTCTTCGTTTGTGCTAGAGAGTAGTGTTGACAAATGCAGGATTCTGTTTTATAATATTTATATTGGAAAACATAGATTATAGATGTTTTTTAAAATAGAAAAGAGGAATCAAACATGAAAATCGGAACAACCAAAGAATTGAAAAACCATGAATATCGCGTAGGCATTACGCCGGATAATGCAGCGGCGTTTGTAGCAGACGGACATTGCGTTTATGTTGAGACGAAAGCAGGAGAAGGTGTTGGATTTACTGACGAAATGTATGTGGCTGCAGGAGCAACCATCCTCGATACGCCTGCGGAGGTATTTGAGCAGTCAGACATGATAATCAAGGTAAAAGAACCCGAGCCTTGTGAGTATGGGTACTTAAAAGAGGGACAGATTTTATATACATATCTGCATCTTGCACCAAATCCCGGTCTTGGTGAAGCTTTGATGAAACGTGGCGTAAAAGCTGTGGCATATGAAACCATTACAGACGAAGAAGGAAATCTTCCGTGCCTTCGCCCAATGAGCCAGATTGCGGGCAGACTCAGTATTCAGGAAGGTGCAAAGTATTTAGAGCGTAGCTTTGGCGGTCGCGGCATTTTGCTTGGTGGCGTACCCGGTGTTGAAAGAGGCAAAATCGTGATTATAGGCGGCGGTGTTGCCGGTACATATGCAGCAAAAGCTGCAGTAGGCAGTGATGCACAGGTGACTCTCTTGGATATTAACTTGAACCGTCTTTCTTATCTGGAGGATGTGTTTGGTGCATCGGTTACAACGCTTTATAGCACAGAAGCAAATGTTAAAAAAGCACTTGCAGAGGCAGATTTGGTGATCGGTTCCGTTTTGATTCCGGGAGGAAAAGCGCCGAAACTGATTCGAAAAGAGCATCTTAAGCTCATGAAAAAAGGATCGGTTATCGTGGATATTGCGATTGACCAGGGCGGTTGCTGCGAATCTTCTCGTGTAACGACACATGATAACCCCGTGTTTATTGAAGATGGTATTGTTCATTACTGCGTTGGAAACATGCCGGGCGCGGTTCCATATACTTCGACAATTGCGCTTTCAAATGCCACATTTAAATATGCAAGACTTATGGCAAATCACGGATTCGAAGAAGCTGTGAAGATGGATTCCGGCTTGTACAATGGTGTTAACATATACAATCATCACTGCACCAACAAAAATGTTGCCGACAGCCTTGGATATGATTATGTCGAGCTGGAAAGCATTCTTTAAGCAGTAGAGCGGTCATGCCGCCACAGCAGAAACAGAAAAATTTCTTTTTGTGATTTAAAATAATAGAATACAAAAAGGGCTTGCGATTCGGTCGCTAGGCCCTTTTTGTATGGTTACACAAAAATTTACATAAAATAGACAAAAAGAAAGAAGTGTATTTTATGTGTACAGCAATATCCGTAACGGCTCAAGCCCATTATTTTGGGAGAAACTTAGACTACAGCTGCAGCTTTGGCGAAAAAATAACGGTAACTCCGAGAAACTACCGCTTTGCATTCAGGAACGGTAGCGTTGCCGAGAGCCATTATGCCATCATCGGCATGGCGTTGCCGTATCGGAACTATCCGTTATATTTTGATGCAACAAACGAAAAGGGACTAAGCGCAGCCGGTCTTCGGTTTGCCGACAATGCACATTACGAAAAACCTGAAAGCGGAAAAGAAAACATTGCGTCTTTTGAGGTGATTCCGTGGCTTTTGAGCCAATGCGCGTCCGTTTTTGAGGCGGAGCAGTTGCTAGAGGATATACGCATTACTGACGAAGCGTTTGACGAAACACTGAAGCCGTCTCCTCTGCACTGGATGATAGCGGACCGGCACAAAACGATTACCGTTGAGCAAACCCAAAGGGGATTTAAGGTGTTTGAGAACCACCCCGGTGTTTTGACCAACAACCCGCCGTTTGATATGCAAATGTTTTACCTGACCAATTTTTTGTCGGTATCGCCGGAAGAACCAAAGAATTTGTTTTCAAAACAACTCGGATTAACGCCATACAGCAAGGGCATGGGCGCGATTGGACTTCCCGGTGATTTTTCCTCTGCGTCAAGATTTGTAAAGGCTTGCTTTTTAACGCTCAATGCCATATACCCGGATTCCGAGCAGGAGATGATAAACCATTTTTTTCACATGTTATATTCCGTCTTTCAGCAAAAAGGATGCGTCCGAAACGGGGAGGACAATGAGATTACGCATTACACCTCTTGTTGCAACACAAGTCGTTGCGTTTATTATTATACGACGTATGATAACAGCCAGATTAACGCAGTAGACTTGTATCAGGAAAATTTAGAAGGGGAATCGCTGATTACCTATGATTTGGAAAAGCATCAAACCATTCTTGTTCAAAACGGAAAAGCATTGCAGTTGTAAAGTGTATGATAAAAGCCGGCATCTCCTGCCGGCTTTTATCATACAAATGCGAAAGAGGCGGAGAATGCTTGACAACACAAAAAACGATGCGTTATAATAAGATGAACAAGCGGTCTAAGCTGGGGATCAGCATACCGCTTGTTATCAAAACTGACAGGGAGATGTTTTTATGGACGCAACGTTTTTAATCATTTCACTCATCATATTTGGTGTGATATTGCTGGTTCTGTTGATTTATTTGCAAATCATGCTACGTGACGTGAAACGTGTTAAAAAAGAAGATTTTCCAAAATGCCCGGACTTTATCTTTAGACGCTATAAAATCTGGTATCAGTCTTTTGTGTTGTGGACGTTTTTAGAATATTTTTTAATGCTTATTCCGTTATTCACCTCTTTAGCAACTGTTTATTTTGCAAAGGGCGTGTTATTTGAATCTACAGACACGGGTAATACAATTTTATTGTCGGTTATGTCGCTTCTATCTGCGCTGCTGCCGCTGGTTACATCACACATTATGCCCAAAACACACGCAGACGGCTTCTATAAGGGCATGACATGCATAGAACACGGCATGCTGCAGCACAATGCGGGTCTTATTTCCGAGGAGGCTTTGATAGAAGTCTTTAAACAAGCAGAGTGGCACACAAATCCGCTGTCTCATTCTTAAGGCAAGCAGAAAACGAGAGGTGATCACATGAAATTTGTTTTGCAAAGAGTTACGCAGGCAAGTGTTTCGATAAATGGCGAGGTAACGGGAAACATCGGGAAAGGGTATCTTTTGTTGGTAGGCATTTCCGGCGAGGATACCATAGAGATTGCTGACAAAATGATTGAAAAGGTTTCACGGCTTAGAATCTTTGAGAATCAGGACGGGAAAACGAATTTAAGCATCGGTCAGGTGGACGGCGAGGTTTTGGTGATTTCGCAGTTTACCCTGTATGCAGACTGCAAAAAGGGAAACCGCCCCAGTTTTGTCAATGCGGGTGGGCCAGACATGGCAAAAACGCTGTATGAACATATTGTTGCGCGGTGCAGTGAGCTATTTTCCCGCACGCAAAGCGGCGTCTTTGGCGCAGATATGCAGGTATCCTTGGTGAACGACGGTCCATTTACGCTGATGCTGGACAGCAAAGAGATTTTGGGAAACTAATTCCAATGGAGGCGTTTTTATGAAACATCAACCGTATATCCGTCATGTGGCGGGTGCTGAAAAAGCGGTTTTGTTCATTCACGGTTTTTTGGGAAGTCCGCGCCATTTTGATGCGTTTATTTCGCGGGTTCCGGCGCATATTGCCGTTTATAACATTTTGCTGGAGGGGCACGGCAAAACTGTGCTAGACTTTGCAAACGCATCCATGGACGGCTGGAAACAGCAGGTGGAAACAGTGATGCAGGATCTTTTGTCTCATTATCAAAAAGTAATCATTGTTGCCCATTCTATGGGGACGCTGTTTGCAATCGAACTTGCAAACCGGTATCCGGACCGGGTGGAATCTATGTTTCTTCTTGGTGTACCGTTTCGGATTTGCGTCAAGCCGGTGGCTGCAATTAACACGATCAAAACCTTGTTTCATTTTGTGGATGAGCAGGATGAGGTCGCAAAAGCCTATCAAAATGCCCATAGCGTACAACTCAATTTGAAATTCTGGCAGTATCTTGGCTGGGTTCCGCGTTATCTGGAACTGTTTCAAGAATCCAGACGGGGCAGACGCGAAATTCTAAAGATCTGTGTTCCGTGCTATATATTCCAATCAGCCAAAGATGAACTGGTATCGATAAAATCCATGCGCGATATTCCGAAAAAGGAACATATTGTTGCAGTGGTATTAAAGCGTTCGGCGCATTTTATATACGACAAGGAAGAGTTTGAAAAACTTTTGAAGGCGTTTGAACAATTACTCTAAGACATCCGGGAGGCACTTTTTTGAAAACGAGAGCATTTATTTATGTTATCATCACAGGGATTCTGTGGGGCACATCGGGCATTTTTGTGCACCTGCTTGCGCCCTTTGGTTTTTCCTCATTACAGATGACTGCCATGCGGAGCACGGTTTCTTTTCTGCTTGTCAGTCTATACGCACTTTTGCGAAACATTCAGGCATTCCGTGTCACAAAAAAATCGTTGGCACTTTATATCATAGGCGGAATTGCCCTGTTTTCAACGGCAGCCTTTTATTTTATCTCCATGCAGGCGTCCTCTATCTCTACGGCGGTGGTGCTGATGTATCTTGCACCGGCAATTGTGATGGTGTTTTCTGTGACGTTTCTGGGAGAAAAGCTGACGCTGCCCAAGGGGATTGCCCTTTGCCTGATGCTTGTCGGCTGTGCCTTGGTGGCAGGCGTTTTGGGCGGAATGTCCTTTCAGGCATGGGGCGTGGTTGCCGGTATTCTTTCCGGCGTTTCCTACAGTGCGTATCAGATTATAACCAAAGTTTTAATGCGATATAATCAAAATGCGTTTTCTGCAACGCTGTACTATTTTCTGGTAGCCGCGGTTTTGTCACTGTGTTTGGCAAACCCCGTTGAAATGGTGAGAATTACAGCGACAAACCCTGCAGAGATTCTGCCTTTGATGATCTCAATCGGCATATGCACCTTTATATTGCCGTACATTTTATATGCAAGTGCGCTAAAATATTTACCGGTGGGTGTTGCGTCAACGCTTTCGATTGTAGAGCCGATGTCGGCAACGGTGTTTGGTGTTTTGCTGTTTCATGAAGAAATGAATGTACCAAAGGCAGCAGGCATCATCATGATTTTATGCGCGATATGCTTGCTGAGCATAAATACCAAACAGGAGTAAACTTTATGATTTTGCATCCAATCCCACCGTTTTACGATAAACATTCCAAAATTTTAATTCTTGGCAGCTTTCCGTCCGTAAAATCGCGAGAGACAAATTTTTTCTATGGACACCCTCAAAATCGGTTTTGGCGGGTAACGGCTTCGGTGTTTGGTGCAAAAACGCCGCAAACCATAGCGGAAAAACGCGCATTTCTTTCGTCCTGCCGGATTGCGCTCTGGGACGTGATTTTCTCCTGCGACATCAAGGGAAGCGCCGATTCTACCATTGAAAACGTAGTTGCAAATGATTTGACGCCGATTTTAAACTGCGCAAATATCCAAAAAATTTTTGTAAACGGGAAAACAGCAGAGCGGTACTATAATCGTTATATCAAAAATGAAATTTGCCGCGAGGCAATTTGCTTGCCCTCCACCTCGCCTGCCAACGCCGCGTGGTCACTGGAACGTTTGGTCGAGGCGTGGTGTGTGGTGAGAATGGAAAAAATGCTTGACAAATGAAAAAACCTATGATACAATTTTTTTAAACCGTTGAGGAAGAGTAAGTAAGCTTTCTCCCCTTCATTTTCAGAGAGCTGCAGGCGGTGGGATTGCAGTATGAAGCGAAAGCCGAATGGACTTCCGAGGGCAAACAGAAACGAGAAAATCGGAGTATGGGCGCCGGAGTATGATTCTCCGTTATCAAAAGTCTGCATATGTCAGTATGCGTAAAAGTGGGCGTTTCGAAAACGTCAAGCCGGGTGGCACCGCAGGATTTTCGTCCTGTCCCAGCAGCATTTCTGGGACGGGATTTTTTTGTTCTTGTTCCCAAAACAGGAAAAGGAGCAATACAACATGAAACGATGGCGAAATTGAATCATTTAGAATAAAACAATCGTATCAAAACCTGAAAGGAGAACGGCTATGAACCAGTACAAAGAATTTGACAATTATTTAAAGGAATTCCCCAATAAAGATGGATATTTTGGTGAATACGGCGGTGCGTATCTGCCAGATGAGCTGATTCCGGCATTCAAAGAGGCGGACGAAGCGTACGAGGCGATTTGCCATTCTGCCCAGTTTATCAATGAACTGCGCAGGATCAGAAAGGATTTTCAGGGTCGCCCCACGCCGGTGCACCATTGCGAACGGTTGTCCAAAATTTTTGGAAACTGCCAGATTTACTTAAAGAGAGAAGATTTAAACCACACCGGTGCGCATAAACTCAATCATTGTATGGGAGAAGGCCTTTTGGCAAAATATATGGGCAAGAAAAAGCTGATTGCCGAAACAGGCGCAGGTCAGCATGGTGTAGCTTTGGCAACGGCTGCAGCATACTTCGGCATGGAGTGCGACATTTATATGGGCGAGGTTGATATTGCAAAACAGCACCCGAATGTAATCCGCATGAAAATGTTGGGCGCAAATGTAGTTCCCGTAACGAAAGGGTTAAAAACATTAAAAGAAGCAGTAGACGCGGCATTTGAAGCGTACCTGAATGAATATGACAACGCGATATACTGTATCGGTTCTGCTCTGGGACCCCATCCGTTCCCGAAAATGGTAAGAGATTTCCAGTCGGTTATCGGAATTGAAGCAAGAGAACAGTTTTTAGATATGACCGGCATTATGCCTGACGCGGTTACCGCGTGTGTTGGCGGCGGTTCTAACTCTTTGGGCATGTTTGTGCCATTTTTGGCAGACCCGGTTGAAATTTATGGTGTTGAGCCTTTGGGTCGTGGCGATAATGTGGGTGACCATGCGGCAACGATGAAGCACGGTACGCGCGGCAGACTGCACGGGTTTGATAGTTACCTTCTGCAGGACGAACAGGGCGAGCCACTGCCTGTTTATTCTATTGCCAGCGGATTGGATTATCCGGGCGTTGGACCGGAGCACGCACATTTAAGAGACATGGGCCGTGTGCACTATGAAACAGTAACGGACGAAGAAGCAATGGAAGCATTCTTCCTGCTGTCCCGCTACGAGGGCATCATTCCTGCCATTGAGAGTGCACATGCGGTAGCGTTTGCCATTCGTTATGCAAAAGAGCATAAGTCCGGTTCTATTTTAGCCTGTCTTTCCGGCCGCGGGGACAAAGACATTGACTATGTTTATGAAAAGTACGGTTGCGGAGAAAAGTTTAAGCTGGATTATGAGGTGTAACCGTTAAGGAGAAGCTATGAATATTCTTCACATGAAATATGCAGTAGAGGTGGCGCGGGCAGGCTCGCTGAGCAAGGCGTCCGAGGCGCTTTTAATTGCGCAGCCGAACCTGAGCCGATCAATCAAAGAGCTTGAGGCGGACTTGGGAATTTCCATCTTTGAGCGGACAGCAAAGGGTATGGTTGTGACCGCGGAGGGCGAAGAGTTTATCAGCTACGCGAAAGGGATTTTAAAACAGATTGATCATGTGGAACGGGTTTACCGTGACGGGGCAAAGAAAAAAATGCGATTTTCTATTTCCGTTCCACGGGCGTGCTATATTTCCGAGGCGTTCACGCAGTTTTCAAAATTTATATCCGACGATCCCGTAGAACTGTTTTATAAAGAAACCAATTCCCAGCGTACCATTCATAATCTGATAAACCATGATTACAAGCTGGGCATTATCCGTTATGCGGAAAATTACGAAAAGTATTTTCAGGCAATGCTGGAAGAGAAAGGATTAAAAAGCGAAATGGTAACGGAATTTTCTTATTGCCTTTTGATGAGCAAGGAAAATCCTTTGGCGAAACAGAAACAAATTGCCTTTGGCGATTTGTCAAACTATATCGAAATTGCTCACGCTGATCCCTTTGTGCCCTCGCTTCCCATGGCAAAGGTGGTAAAAGAGGAATTGCCGGATAACATTGACCGCAGAATTTTTATATTTGAACGGGCAAGCCAATATGACCTCCTTTCGGAAAATACAGACACATTTATGTGGGTTTCGCCTGCACCGCAGAAGGTTTTAGACCGGTATGGATTGGTGCAGCGCCGCTGCGAGGAAAACAAAAAGGTTTACAAGGACGTGCTCATTTATCCGAAGGATTATAAGCTGACAAAACTGGACCGTCGGTTTATAGAAGAACTCAATATCGCAAAAACAAAATATCTTTAAAAACGCAAGGGGTATATCTAATTTGATATACCCCTTGAACATTTTTATAATTCCCGAAGACAGAAAAGTTTGTTAAAATAATAACGCAGAGAAGTTTATGATGGTTATCATTAGGAGGATATAAACATGAAACAGAAAACTTATGAAATGATTGACAGCGTGGAAAAGTTGGAACAGGCGATTTCTCGTATTCGGAAGGCACAGGAGATCTTTGCAACCTATTCGCAGGAACAGATAGACAAAATTTTTCTGGCTGCAGCATCTGCTGCAAATAAGGCACGTATTCCTCTGGCAAAACTGGCGGTTGAGGAAACCGGCATGGGAATTGTAGAAGACAAAGTGATTAAAAACAACTATGCGTCTGAATACATCTACAACGCATACAAAGATACAAAAACCTGCGGTGTGATTGAAGAAGATAAAGCCTTTGGCACAAAGAAGATTGCAGAACCCATCGGTGTGATTGCGGCGGTCATTCCTACCACCAATCCGACATCGACAGCAATTTTTAAATGTCTCCTAGCGCTTAAAACCCGAAATGCCATCATCATTTCGCCGCACCCGAGAGCGAAAAATGCGACTATTGCGGCGGCAAAGCTGGTGTTAGAGGCGGCAGTGGCTGCCGGCGCACCGGAGGGCATTATTGACTGGATCGATGTACCGTCTTTGGATATGACCAACACAGTCATGAAAGAGGCAGACATTATTTTAGCAACGGGTGGTCCCGGCATGGTGAAAGCGGCATACTCTAGTGGCAAACCTGCTATCGGCGTTGGGGCTGGCAACACACCTGCCATTATTGATGAAAGTGCTGATATTTTACTTGCGGTAAACTCCATTATTCACTCTAAAACTTTTGATAATGGTATGATTTGTGCCTCGGAACAGTCCGTGATTGTTCCTGAACCCATTTACGACGCAGTCAAAGCAGAGTTTGGGGCAAGAGGATGCTATTTTCTCGACCCTGAGGAAACGGAAAAAGTAAGAAAGACTATGATTATAAACGGTGCGCTGAACGCAAAAATTGTCGGACAAAAAGCGGCAACGATTGCCGAGCTTGCAGGCGTTTCCGTTCCGGAGGGAACAAAAATCCTAATTGGAGAAGTGGAATCCGTGGAACTCTCCGAGGAATTTGCCCATGAAAAGCTGTCGCCGGTCCTGGCAATGTACAAAGCCAAAGATTTTGAAGGCGCCGTAGAAAAAGCGGAACGCCTGGTAGCAGACGGCGGCTACGGACACACGTCCTCTGTCTATCTGAACGAAATCACAGAACCGGAGAAATTAAACCTCTTTTCAGCGCGCATGAAAACCTGCCGTATTCTGGTCAACACCCCATCCTCACATGGCGGAATCGGTGATTTGTATAACTTTAAGCTTGCGCCTTCCTTAACACTCGGTTGCGGTTCCTGGGGCGGAAACTCGGTATCAGAAAACGTTGGCGTAAAACACTTAATCAATATCAAAACAGTTGCAGAAAGAAGGGAAAATATGTTGTGGTTCCGTGCTCCTGAAAAGGTGTATATCAAAAAGGGATGTCTGCCGATTGCGCTGGATGAGTTAAAGAATGTGATGGGCAAAAAGAGAGCCTTTATCGTAACCGATACATTCCTCTATGAAAATGGTTACACAAAACCAATCACAGATAAGCTTGACGAAATGGGTATCGTTCACACAACATTTTTTGATGTACAGCCTGATCCTACACTCTTAAACGCGAAAAACGGCGCCAGCCAGATGGCAGCCTTTAAACCTGACACAATTATCGCACTCGGCGGCGGTTCTGCTATGGACGCAGCGAAAATCATGTGGGTTCTTTATGAGCATCCCGAGGCTGACTTTATGGATATGGCAATGCGCTTTATCGACATCAGAAAACGTGTCTACACGTTCCCGAAGATGGGCGAAAAGGCGTACTTTATTGCAATCCCCACCTCTGCAGGTACCGGCTCTGAGGTTACACCTTTTGCAGTAATCACAGACGAACAGACTGGTGTTAAGTATCCTCTTGCAGACTACGAACTTATGCCGAACATGGCGATTGTTGACACAGACTTCCATATGTCAGCACCTCGAGGTTTAACTGCCGCATCAGGTATCGATGCTGTAACGCACGCAATTGAAGCATACGCAGCAATGCTTGCAACAGATTATACAGACGGTTTAGCACTTAAGGCACTTAAGACAATCTTTGAATACTTGCCAAGAGCTTACGAAAACGGACAGACAGATATAGAGGCAAGAGAAAAGATGGCGAATGCTGCAACCATGGCGGGTATGGCATTTGCGAACGCGTTCTTAGGCGTATGCCACTCTATGGCGCATAAGCTGGGCAGCATGCACCATCTGCCTCACGGTGTTGCTAATGCTCTTATGATTGAAGAAGTGCTTCGCTTTAACGCAGCAGAGGCACCTGCGAAAATGGGTACGTTCTCTCAGTATGACCACCCGCATACACTCGCTCGCTATGCAGAAGTTGCGGACTATCTCGGCGTAAAGGGTGATACAGATACCGAAAAGCTTGAAGGACTGATAGCATTAATTAATGACCTGAAAGCGAAAGTTGGAATTAAAGAAACCATCAAGGATTACGGCGTAGAGGAAAAGGCATTCCTTGACAACCTCGATGAGATGGTTGAACAGGCGTTTGATGACCAGTGCACTGGTGCAAACCCCAGATACCCCTTGATGAGCGAAATTAAGCAGATGTATTTAAACGCATACTACGGAAAACATTTTGAAGAAGCAGAGATGCCGGTTAACAAGTAAAAAAGCCCGAGGGCGGAAAGGAAGAAAAGCATGAAACTGGACAACGTTATTGCAAAAAGAGCGCATAAAACTGTTTATCGGGACGGGGACACCTGCGTCAAGGTATTTGATTCTGGTTACTCCAAGGCGGATGTGTTAAACGAAGCATTAAACCAGGCGAGAATTGAAGAAATCGGACTCAACATTCCGAAAATTTTAGAAGTAACCACCATCGACGGGAACTGGACGATTGTAACAGAGTATATCGAAGGAAAAACCCTTGCACAGTTGATGGAGGAGAATCCGGAGAAGAAAGAGGAGTATCTTGCACTTTTGGTAGATCTGCAGTTGATGATGCACGGCAAAACATGCCCGCTTTTAAACAAACTCAAAGACAAAATGAACCGCAAAATCAGCGAAACAGAATTAAATGCCACCACACGCTACGAGCTGCACACGCGTTTAGAGGGTATGCCGAAGCATAACAAGGTATGTCACGGAGATTTTAACCCCTCCAATATTATCATTGCAGAAAACGGCACGCCTTATATTATCGACTGGTCTCACGCGACACAAGGCAACGCCTCTGCTGATGCGGCAAGAACGTATCTTCTGTTCTGCTTAAGCGGTGATACAGAAGGTGCGAAACTGTACCTTGACCTGTTCTGCAAGAAGAGCGATACTGCGAAACAGTATGTTCAGAAATGGATGCCCATAGTTGCGGCGTCTCAGACCGTGAAAGGTAATGAGGACGAAAAAGAATTTTTGCTCTCGTGGATAGATGTTGTAGATTACGAATAAAAAAATGCAGGAGGTTGCGCTTGATGCAACCTCCTGCAATGTTTATTACTTAAGAATCTTCGTGCGTGATACCGTTGATATGACCGGCTCTTGCAACGGTACACACCGTGATACGCGCAGCATGCTTTGCCAAAGGGTACACAGCGGCGCGAACGGTTTCGCCGGTGGTAAAAATATCATCGACCAAAAGCAGGTGCTTTCCGGACACAACGCGCGAATTGGTCAGCGCAAAAGCACCGCGAACGTTATATGCGCGATATTTGTGCGCCAGCGAGGATTGGGGAACGGTTTCCTTTTTGCGAATTAATGCCCGGTCATTGTAATCTGCGCCAAAATGCGCAGCAATTTCTTTTGCAAGCAGGGCGGATTGATTGTACCCGCGCTCTTTGTACCTTTCTTTTGATAACGGCACCGGAATAACAAGGTCAAAATCTGTGCATCCCTCGTCTGTCAGTCGCTCGCACATCATTTTTGCAAAGGACGTGGAGAAGTCAGGGCGGTTTCGGAATTTATAGCGGTGCAGTGATGTGCGAATGGCACCGTCAAAATAAACGCTGGAAACCAGCCGATGATAGCGCGGCGGCGACAAAAGGCATGCGCCACACAAGGCTTCACCCGACGGAATCGGAGAAAGACAAGTTTTGCAGACGGAGTTTCTTCCTATATAAATAGGCTTGTCTTGACAGCCCTCACAAACATAGCGGTTTCTGTCGGTGGACTTTCCGCAAACAACGCATGGGTTTGGAAAGAAAAAGGCGAGCAGCTTACTGAACATGATTCTCTAAAAGCGTTTTTACGGCAACACCGTATCCCGCTTTTCCCAATCCGCAGATTTGTTTCACACAGACGGGCTCAATCACCGAAATGCTGCGGAACGGTTCCCGCTTGTGAATATCCGAAAGATGAACTTCTACGCAGGGCAGCATCACGGAGGCGATCGCATCACGGATGGCATAGCTGTAGTGGGTATAAGCGCCGGCATTTAAGATTATGCCGTCAAAGGCGTTGTAGCAATCGTGAATCGCATCAATGATTGCACCCTCGGAGTTCGACTGAAAACATTCAACGGAAAAGCCATAAGGCTCTGCCTGCTCCCGGACATAGCGTTCAATATCTGCAAGTGTCTCGCTGCCGTACACTTCCGGCTGACGGATTCCCAACATATTTAAATTGGGACCGTGAATCAGTTTGATTTTGTGATACATAGGAAAAACGTCCTTTCCGATGGGAATTACGGGTTAAGCATATCATATTCTGGCTGCGAAATCAATAAAAAAGAATATTTTTACAAAAAAATTAAAAAAGTCCTTGACATTTTAGAAAGAAACGTTTAAAATATATAGAGTAATATAGTAATGGATAGAACTGCGACTGTGCGGGCGTACACATTACAAGTGGTTCTAAAAACAAGGGCAACACCGCGCAACAATGTTGTGCGTTTGCATAAAATGGTTGCGATAAATGTGTAAAATTTGTCAGAATTTTTACATTTTTATTACAACTGCAAATTTTGCATTGACTATCCAGGAAACACATGGTATAATCAGTGTATAGTAACGATGGGCATATGGCTCGTCAAAATCGTCTTCGCCGTTTTTGAAAGAGGAGCGGCTTGGGCGAAAACCCTATCTCTTTCGATTTTAAATTTATAAATTTATTATAAGGGAGGATTTGAGACGTTATGAAAAATCTCAAAAAGTTAGTTTCCGTAATCGTCACAGTTGCTATGCTGATCAGCTCCTTTGCTGCTCTGAGCGTTAGTGCTGCACAGTACGGAGACGTAGACGCAACAAACGGCCACTACAAGGCTATCAATGTTCTTTCCGGTCTTGGTGTTGTTAAGGGTGATGAAGAAGGTAACTTCAACCCCACATCTGACATCAAAAGATCTGAAATGGTAGCATTAGTATGCAGACTGGTTGGCGAAGAATCTGCTGCACAGACATCTGGCGGCGGCAAATTTGCTGACGTATCCGCTGACCACTGGGCAGCTGGCTACATTGCATGGGGTGTTGACCGTGAAATCGTAAAGGGTGTTGGCGACAACAAGTTCAACCCCGATGCTCCTGTATTATTCCAGGATGCAGTTGTTATGGTTCTCAGAGCTTTAGGTTATGAAAGAGTTGCTATGAGAAGCGAAAACGGCGGTTACCCCACAGGTTACATGAAGGTTGCTTCTCAGAGAGGCGTTCTGGCTAGCACAAATGATTACGCTGGCGGCAAAGAAGCTACAAGAGAAGTTATCGCTCAGGTTATCTACAACGCTTTAACAGCTCCGATCGTAGAAGTATCCTACTACGCAGCTAACCCTGATGAAGATGAATATTCTATCTTCGATGGTAAGGGCAAAAACGGCGAATTAAGAACCGTTCTTACTTACACAAACGAAATCTACAAAGTAAAAGCTACAGTAGAAAACACAGCTAAGACAGATGCTGATCTCCGCAAGGATGCAGACGCTCCGAAAGTAGAACTTAAGCTCGTTAGCGCTTATGACTACGCTTGGGATGAAATTCTCGATGGCACCGACAAAGCAGGCGATACAATCAAACCTTTTGTTGGCGCAACAGACGTAGCTGATTACCTCGGTTACACAGTTGAAGCTTACATCGCTGAAAACGACGACGAAGAGTGGGAACTCCTCGCAGTTGTTGCAGATTCTAAATCTACCGTTTCTGAAACAGTAGAAGGCGACTTCGAAAGCTACGCAGCAGGCGTATTCGAATACTACGCTGACGAAGACGATGCTAGAACAACTGAAATCGA
>JAZNIA010000082.1:0-12794 GCA_045577195.1 Congzhengia sp. | reverse complement strand
GGCATCACGGGCAGCGTGGGAAAAACCACAACCCGGGACATGACCTACAGCGTGGTTTCGAAAAAATACACTACCTTAAAAAACAGCGGAAACTTCAACAACGAAATCGGCGTGCCGCTCACGGTGTTTGGTACGGACGAGAGCGTATCAGCCGCTGTTATCGAAATGGGCATGGATAATTTCGGCGAGATTGACCGCCTGTCCTCCATTGTAACCCCGGACATTAGTATCATTACCAATATCGGCATGTCTCACATTGAACGCCTTGGCTCTCAGGAGGGCATCTATCGCGCGAAATCTGAAATCTTCCAAAATACCAAACCCGACGGGTTAGCGATTTTAAACGGCGACGACCGTATTTTGATGGCGCACCGTGAAGAGATTTCTCAAAAGGTGATAACCGTCGGCGTGACAAACGAAAACGCTGACCTTACGGCATCTAAAATTTTGTCAGATGAAACAAGCGTTTCCTTTACCCTTTCCGGTATGGGTAGAAATTTCTCTGTTACGCTTCCGCTTCCGGGTGAGCACAACGTGCGAAACGCACTCTTGGCAGCGGCAGTGGGTATCGTGATGGACATTTCAGATGCGGACATACAAGACGCACTTGGGAATTTTTCTATGACCCAGATGCGAATGGACATAATTCGTACGGCGGGCATTACCATCATCAACGATTGCTACAATGCAGCTCCTGCCTCGGTTGAGGCGGCGCTTAGCGTGCTTTCTAAATACCCCGAACGCAGGGTTGCCGTTTTGGGCGACATTGCGGCTTTGGGAAGCTTTAGCTTTGAGGCACACACAGCTTTGGGGCACTCCGTTGTGAAAAACGATACAAATCTTTTAATCACCATTGGCGAGCAGGCGCGCGCAATTGCTGAAAGCGCCTTTCAAAACGGCATGGACAGTTTAAATATCTTCTCTTGCGACACGGTAGAAGAGGCGTTGCCGATTCTGTCTGCCAATCTTAAGGAAAATGACACGGTGCTCGTAAAAGCCTCCCGCGTAATGGGGCTTGAACGCATCACCGAATTTTTAAAACACAATTTCTAACCCAAAGATTTGCCAAACGAAAAAGGGAGCTGATTGATTTTGAATATCGTATATATTGCAGGCGGCATTGCGCTTTTGCTTTGCCTGATTTTAACGCCGATTTTGATTCCGATGCTAAGAAGACTTAAGTTTGGACAGAGCATCCGCGAGGAAGGCCCTGCATGGCATGAGAAAAAGAGCGGCACACCTACCATGGGCGGCATCGCAATCATTTTTTCGGCGCTCATCGGCGCTTTGGTAGCTTTTGTCTTTGACAATAATTTAGGCGTAACCGCGCTTGTGCTGATTTTCACTTCCCTGGCGTACGGCTTAATCGGGTTTGCCGACGATTACATTAAGGTCGTGAAAAAACGAAACTTAGGGCTTACCTCAGGTCAGAAATTCTCGGCGCAGCTTTTGGCGGCGGTGGCATCTACCATTTTAATGCGTTATTTCGGCGTGATGGATACGAGTGTTTTCGTTCCGTTTATCAAAACCACGGTAGACCTCGGGTTTGTGTCGATTCTTTTGGCTGTGTTTGTGCAGCTTGCGGTGGTAAACAGCGTGAACTTAACCGACGGCTTAGACGGGTTAGCTACAACGGTAACCTTAATTGTATCTGTATTCTTTGCAATTTGCGCTGTAAAGCTTGAAAATTACATCGTTGCAGCGTTTATGGGCGCAACGGCAGCGGCATGCCTAGGTTTTTTGTTCTTCAACAAAAACCCCGCCAAGGTCTTTATGGGGGACACAGGCTCACTGTTTCTAGGCGGCGCGGTGGCAGTCTCGGCAATTGCGCTTAACATGCCTTTGATTTTGATTATCGCAGGCGGAATTTATCTGATTGAAACCCTCTCCGTTATCATTCAGGTTACATCCTTTAAGCTGACGGGCAAGCGGGTATTTAAAATGAGCCCCATTCATCACCATTTTGAAATGTGCGGCTTAAACGAGAAAAAGATTGTGCTTTTATTTTCTTTGATAACGCTTGTGCTTTGCGCAATTAGCTATATTACAGTATTTTAAAATTTTTCAGAAAGGGGTGTGGCTGTCATGCCTGAAAGAAAACGAAGATTGCACGGTGCGCGAAAAAATGCGGCAACGCAGCACAAGGTAGTGAAAAAAGCGGGAATTGACGTGGGATTTTTGTCGGTTACGATTATTCTTTTAACACTGGGTCTGATTATGGTTTTCAGCGCAAGCTACCCCTCTGCAAACTATAACTATAATGACGGACTCTACTTTATCCGCAAACAGGCAATCTGGGCGGTGCTTGGTGTGGCGGCCATGATTGCGACGATTAAAATTGACTACCGCGCGTACCGAAAGTTTGCCTTTCCCATCGCGATTGTAACGGTGGTTTTGCTTTTGATTGTTTTGGCAATGCCTGCCATTAAGGGCGCGCGGCGCTGGATTGGCGTTGGCTCGTTGAGCTTTCAGCCCTCGGAGGCAGCAAAAATTGCGGTTATCATCTATTTTGCCGCAGGACTTTCGATTACAAAAGAAAAAATTCGTGAGTTTAAATATCTGGTACGCTATTGGGGCATGCTGCTCATCGTTTTGTTTTTGCTGATATTAGAGCCGCACTTTAGCGTGTGTATCATCATTGGTTTTGTGGCAGTTATCATGATGCTGGTGGCAGGCGCAAGAATCAAGCACTTTGCCTTAGCCTCCTTTGCTGCAGTTCCGATTTTAATCGGTGTTGCGATGCGTGAGCAGTATCGCTTAGACAGACTGACCACATTTTTTGACCCATTTGCCGACCGTCAGGGAGACGGCTGGCAGATTATTCAGTCACTATACGCCATTGGCTCCGGCGGCTTTTTCGGACTGGGCTTTGGTAACTCCCGACAGAAATATATGTACGTTTCCGAACCGCAGAACGACTTTATCTTCGCAATCGTGTGCGAGGAGCTGGGCATGGTGGGTGCAATGGTAATTATCGCACTGTTTGCGATTCTAATCTGGCGCGGCATCAAAATTGCCATGAACGCACCCGATAACTTTGCAAGCCTTCTGGTTACGGGCATCGTATCGCTGGTTGGCGTGCAGACCTTTTTAAACATTGCCGTGGTAACGAAAATGATTCCCACAACAGGTATCTCGCTGCCGTTTTTCTCGGCGGGCGGCTCGTCGTTGGTATTTTTGATGGCGGCAATGGGTATGGTACTCAACGTATCAAAATATAAAACGCAGGTTGTAGACCTCAAATAGCTTGGGAAAGGGTGAATCCGGCTTGAAAATTTTAATCTCCGGCGGCGGTACCGCGGGTCATATCAACCCCGCCATCGCCATTGCAAAACGGATGGAACGAGAACACGGCGCCGAAATTCTGTTTATCGGAAAAGAAGGCGGCATGGAGCAGACGCTGGTTCCCAAAGAAGGATTTTTGATTGAATCCATTGAAATTGAAGGCTTAATCCGTAAACTCACGCCGAAAAACATCGGCGTTGCGGTAAAATATATCAAGGCAATTCGGCGCGCGAAAGACATCATCCGCGCATTTTCGCCTGACGTGGTGGTTGGAACAGGCGGCTATGTTTGCGCACCCGTTTTAACAGCGGCGCATGCCCTTGGCATTCCCGTGGTGGTACACGAGCAAAACGTGTTCCCCGGCATGACGGTGAAAATGGCGTCGCGCTTTGCGGATTGCGTTGCCATCAGCTTTGACGACACGGTAAACTACGTCAGCGACCGTGCAAAATCCGTTTGCGTGCTGACGGGAAACCCGCTGCGCGAGAATATGACTGAGCTGAGCTATAAAGAGGCAAGAGAAAAGCTCGGCATCGACGAGCGTCCCTTTATCGTAACCGTTGGCGGCTCTTTGGGCGCAACCACAATCAACAACGCGTTAATTGAGCTGATCAACCGCTTAGACGGCGCAAAAGTGCGCATTTTAGGCGGAACGGGCGAACGCTTTTTTGAGGACGTGAAAGGCAAAATCTCCCCCGAAAAGCTGCGGGACAACATTGCCGTTGTTCCTTACATTTATAACATGGATACGGTACTCCCTGCGGCAGACTTAGTCATTGCCCGCTCCGGTGCAATCACCGTCAGCGAGCTTTGCGCATTGGGAAGACCAAGCATTTTGATTCCGTCCCCGAATGTGACGCATAATCATCAGGAATACAACGCAAAATCCGTGGCAGACCATGGTGCGGCAGTTATGATTTGTGAGCGTGACATTGCGGGTACCATTATTTCTGACACAGTGGAAAAACTAATTTTTGATACAGAAAAACTCTCTCATATGTCTGAAAACGCAAGAAAGCTTGCCATTACCGACGGCACAAAGCGCATTTGTGACATCGTGGCAGGCTTTGCAAAAAAATAAATCCGCGACTTCACACAATTTGCCCGAATGCATACAATGGTAATGAATTTTATCGTTACCGGGAGGTGCGAACAAATGGCAAAACTTGTGATTACCGGCGGAAAAAGAGTCAGCGGTTCAGCAAAGGTGCACGGCGCAAAAAATGCGGTGCTTCCGATTTTAGCTGCAACCGTGATGGCAGAAGGCGTACATATTATCCGCAACTGTCCCGCCCTTTCGGACGTTGCAATTACAATTGATATTTTAAAAAGCCTTGGCGCAAAAGTCGAGCGAGACGGTGATACCTTAAAAGTAGACACCACACATGCGTCAGGCTGCACCATCCCCGAGACACTGATGCGAAAGCTCAGGTCCTCGGTGATCTTTATGGGTGCGGTGCTGTCTCGATGCGGCTACGCAAAAATTTCAGCCCCGGGCGGCTGTGAGTTGGGTCCCAGACCCATTGACCTCCATTTAAAGGCACTGGCAGAACTGGGAGCCGACATTCGTGAAGACCATGGCTACCTGATTTTAGAGGCGGAAAAGCTGCAGGGCAAAACCGTGTATTTAAACTTTCCCAGCGTGGGCGCGACAGAAAACCTGATGCTGGCAGCGGTAAGAGCCAGAGGCGAAACCGTCATTTTAAACGCAGCAAAAGAGCCGGAAATTTCCGATTTGGCAAACCTGCTAAACAAAATGGGCGCAAAGGTGTATGGCGCAGGAACGTCCACGGTACGCATCGTTGGCGTAAAAGAGCTTGTGCCGGCAGACTATACCGTGATGCCCGACCGCATTGTTGCATCAACCTACCTTTGTGCCGCGGCGGCAACGGGCGGAAGCGTTACGGTAGAAAACGTTTGCTCCGAGCATCTTTTGTCCGTATTGTCCGTTTTGGAGGACTGTGGCTGTGAAGTCTCATGCGATGGATCGAATATTCGACTAATCGCGCCAGAAACACTGCGCGCACCCCATCCGATTTCCACGATGCCGTACCCCGGCTTTCCGACGGATGCACAGTCTCTGTTTTTGGCAATGCTGTGCTGTGCGGAGGGAACCAGTATTATTAAGGAAACCATCTTTGAAAGCCGCTTTAAGCCCGTTCCTGAGCTTTGCCGCATGGGCGCAAACATCAATGTAACAGGGCGCGTGGCGGTCATTTGCGGTACAGATAAGCTGTGCGGAACAGTTGTTTCCGCCTCGGATTTGCGCGGCGGCGCAGCTTTGGTGATAGCAGGTCTTTCAGCAGAGGGCGAAACAACGGTATTGTGCCCTGAATTTATCGACCGCGGGTATGAAAACCTAGAACATATATTGTCAGCATTGGGCGCCGACATCAGGCGAATCGGCTGATATTTAAAAAAGGAGCGAGCCTGGTATGCAAAAGAGAAAAAGCAGCGGCACCGACCGCTACAAACAAACCATTCGCCGCCGGCGGATTTTTGTCGCAAGCGTATTTGCGTTGGTGGTTTTGCTGTGCGTTTGCCTGTTTACGCCGCTTTTCGCAATTTCGGAAATCACCGTCAGCGGAAACAGCATTGTTTCTTCCGAGACCATCATTACAACCTCTGGTATTGAGCGGGGCGAAAATGTGTTCCGTATCAACAAATCCAAGGCGGAAAAGGCGCTCAAAGAAATTTCTTACGTGAACGGAATCACCATCAAACGAAAATTTCCTGCAAGGGTTGAAATCGTGGTTGACGAGGCAAAACCCGACATCATTTTAGATATGCCAAACGAGTTTGCCGTTATGACGGTAGAGGGAAAAGTCCTGGAGGTTACCGACGATGTGACCCACCTTACTTCCCCGATTGTGTACGGCATCGAAGTCATTTCAGCAGAACCGTCCAAAACGGTCGAGACCACGGACTATGATGGCTTAATGACCCACCTTGAAAGAATCCGCTGCTTTTACGGCACGGAGCACTGGGAAAACATCGACGAATTTTTCGTAAACGATGTATCAAACTTTATGATTGTGTTAAAATCGGGCATGAAGGTCACCTTTGGCACGGTGGAAAGCACGGAAAGCTTAAAACGCAAAATCAAAATGCTCTCCTCCATTTTGCCGCAGGTGGAGCAGACGGAGAGAAGCTATTTAGACCTTACGACCGACAAGGGTTATTTTGGCAAATATACGCAGGATGAGCTGGCGGAAATTGAGGAGCAGGAGAAAGCGGCGAAATCGAAATATAAAGAAGAAAGTCAGCCCGATGAGGACGAGACGAAACCATCTTCTCAAAAAGACGAGGAAGAAGATAGCCGCAAAAAGCCTGCCTTAGAGGAAAAGGAAGAGCCAAAAGAGGAAAGCAACGACCAGAAAGCGGAAAAACAGGAAAGCGATGAGGAAAACGAACAATCAGAGAAGCAAGAATCCGATGCGGAAAATACGCCTAAAATCACTGTTTCCAATCCTGGCGCGGGAGAATAGAGGCGTTTTCGGGCGGTTTATAAAAAATTTACAAAAAAATAGGGGAAATTTCAATTTTTCTCTTGTAATTTCCCGCAACATTATGCTATAATATAAATAACTATTCTAATATCATAAAATATTTCCAATTACATACGAAAGAGGAGGAAACAAGAGTGTTCGATTTTGATAACGGAGCAACAAATGTTGCGCAGATTAAAGTTATTGGTGTTGGCGGCGGCGGTAACAATGCTGTAAACCGCATGATTGACGCAGGTCTGAGCGGCGTAGAGTTCGTTTCCATTAACACAGACAAACAGGCGCTTTTGGCATCTCAGGCAAACCAGAAAATTCAGATTGGTGAAAAGCTGACAAAAGGTCTCGGCGCAGGCGCAAACCCCGATATGGGCGCAAAAGCAGCAGAAGAAAGCTATGATGAAATCGCGCAGGCAATCAGCGGCAGCGATATGGTATTTGTAACAGCAGGCATGGGCGGCGGTACAGGTACCGGCGCAGCTCCCGTTGTTGCGCAGATCGCAAAAGATATGGGTATTCTAACCTTAGGTATTGTTACAAAACCATTCCTGTTTGAAGGAAGACAAAGAATGGTTCGCGCAGAAGAAGGTATTGCGGCTTTAAAAGAATCTGTTGACGCAATCGTTACCGTTCCCAACGACAGACTTCTGCAGATTTCCAACCAGCACACAACTTTTGTTGACGCATTTAAAATGGCAGACGAAGTATTGTTAAAGGGTGTAAAAGGCATTTCCGACTTGATTACCGGAAACGCAGTTGTAAACCTTGACTTTGCAGACGTTGTAACCATCATGAAAGACACCGGTATTGCACACATGGGCGTGGGCAAGGGTTCCGGCGAAAAACGTGCAGAAGACGCAGTTAAGGCTGCCATCTCCAGCCCGCTTTTAGAAACCTCAATCGACGGCGCTCGCGGCGTGCTGATCAACGTAACCGGCGGCACAGATTTGGGTCTGTTTGAAATCAACAACGCAGCCATGATGGTAACAGAGGCTGCTGACCCGAATGCAAACATCATCTTCGGCGCAACCGTTGACCCGAACATGAAGGACGAAATTTCCATCACCGTTATTGCAACGGGCTTTGAAGGTCTTTCTACCGTTGCAGGCGGCAAATTCTTCTCCGACAAAAAGTTTGGCGGCGCATCCGCTGCAGCTGCAAAATCCGCAGCACCCAGCGAAGTGGAAATTCCGTGGTTTTTAAGAGACAAACAATAATATAAGAAAATATAATAAGAGAGCACAGCGGGCGCTGTGCTCTCTTTTCGTCTGTTATAAATTGAGTTTTGAATCTTTTTTTTACTGCGGTTTTTTCTTGTACTTGTTGATGATCCCGAAAATCAACCCGCCAACGATGCCCAGTGTCAGAAATGCCGCCATACCAATCATTACGTTGCCGAAGGGCAAGAAATTTCCCGCTGAAATTCCCAATGCCAAGCCAAAGGCAAACCCTACCGCAACAAAACAAGGAACGGGCATACGTTTCACGTCCTCGTATTCAATTTCCTCCGTTTCTTCCACAGGAGCCGCGGTGTTTAATTTTTCTTCCATTTTATCTCAATCCTTTCTAGAATCATGCATTTTCTATGGGTTAATTTCAGTATAGCATATTTTTTTGAAAAATGCAAACATTTGTGAAAAAATTATAGCGGTGCATATTTCCTTTTATTTTTGTTTTTCTTTCGTCATAAACGAAAGCTGATGCGTGCAAACTAAACGCGGGCAGCAATTGCCTAAAAAGTGGGGTGAAATTGTTGACAAAACAGAAAAAAACAGAAAAAAGACCCATAGAACCAAAACACTACGACCATTTAGACGACACCTTCACCAACGCATGTTCCCCAACGGATTGTACGGGACTGATTTCCCATGCACCCTTAACCGAGGAGGAGTTTGAATCCTTTTCGGAACTTTACGATTTTCAGCCACCCTACAAGCCGTCCGAAATGGATACGGAGGGAACGGGTCCCTTCTACGGCTCTGACCACACGAGAGACCATATCCGCTAGGCTGTAAACAATTTGTGAAATGCGTTGATTTGCAAAGCAGAATTTGATATAATTAACCTGTTAAATGTTAACAGGTTAATTATTTTTATTTTGGAGGAGAAAGAGGGCGTGATTAAGCTTAAAACGCAGCAGGCTGCGCTACTCCTATTGTATCAATATGTCAGAAAACCTTACAAAACGGTTGGGGAGGTAACAGCATGAAACAATGGACAAAATATATGAAACCCTATCGGCTTTATTTTATATTGGGGCCGCTATTTATGCTCACCGAGGTAGGCGGCGAAATTGTGCTCCCGAAGCTGATGGGAGAAATGATAGATAAGGGCATTTTAGGCGGATTGGGCGAAGGTTTTATTATCCGCCAGGCGCTTTTGATGCTGGGCTTTATTGTGCTTATGATTACAGGCGGTATCTGCGGACACTATTTTTCCATCAAGGCTGCGGTCAATTTCAGCTCTGATTTGAGAAAAGCCGTGTTTGATCAGGTGCAGGAATTTTCCTTTCGGAATATTGACAGTATCTCAACCGGTTCCATCATTACAAGACTGACAAATGATATTACCCAGATTATGAACATAACCCGCATGGGGCTTATCATGGCAGTTCGCTCTCCCGGCATGTTAATCGGCGGTATCATCATGGCGTTTTCGATTAACGTAAGGCTGGCGTCTGTTCTGCTTGTGATGCTTCCTCTTTTGGCGGCGGCGGTGTTTCTTTTGATGAGAACTGCCATGCCGCGTTTTGGAATCATGCAGAAAAAGCTTGACAGCTTAAACGAAAAAACGCAGGAAAATATCACGAACATACGCGTCATCAAGTCCTTCGTGCGTGAATCCTTTGAAAAAAAGAAGTTTTCAAAATCAAACGCTGCGCTGTGTGAGGCAACGCTAAATGCCCTAAAAATTATTGTTTGCACCATGCCCGTCATGACGCTGGTGATGAACAGTGCAACGATTATTACGCTTTGGCGCGGCGGCAACCTGGTGGTTGACGGCAGCATTCAGGTGGGTTCGCTAAGCGCCATCATTCAGTATATCACCCAGATTTTAAGTTCTCTCATAATGGTTTCCATGATGATAATATCTTCGTCGCGCGCGATTACCTCGTTTCAAAGGGTGGGTGAGGTGCTCGCTACTGTGCCCGACCTGACGGACGATACCGCATCCATGAGGGAAAAATGCGTGGAACAGGGCGAGGTTGTGTTTCAAAATGTATCCTTTAAATACCATGCATCAAGCCCTGATTATATTTTAAAGGATGTGTCCTTTCGTGCGGAAGCCGGCTCTGTTTTAGGGATTGTCGGTGTCACGGGGTCGGGGAAAAGCTCCCTCGTCTCTTTGATTCCGAGACTTTACGATGTAGAAAAAGGTGAAGTGCTGATAGACGGCGTTAACGTTAAGGAATACAGCTTAAAAAACCTGCGCGACGGCGTTGGTATGGTGCTCCAGAAAAACGTGTTGTTCTCAGGCACGATAGAAGAAAATCTTCGCTGGGGAGACAAAGCCGCGGATATTGAAACCTTAAAAGCCGCGGCGCAAAATGCGCAAGCAGATGGTTTTATCACGGCTTTTACCGAGGGGTATGAGACAAAGCTTGAACGAGGCGGTGCAAACGTTTCAGGCGGACAAAAGCAAAGGCTTTGTATTGCAAGAACTCTTTTGAAAAACCCGAAAATCCTGATTTTAGACGATTCCACAAGCGCGGTTGATACGCAAACAGAAAAGGGCATTAAAATAATGCTGAAAACGGCACTACCCGACACAACCAAAATCATCATTGCCCAAAGAATCACCTCCGTGATGGATGCCGACAAGATTCTGGTTCTAGACAATGGGGAAATTGTTGGTGAAGGTACGCATGAGGAGCTTCTTGCTGCTTGTGAGGCGTACAGAGAAATTTATGAGTCGCAGACAGAAAAGGAGGTGTCGTAATATGCCCCCACAAATGGGACCGGGAAACAAAAATGCGGCGCGCTTTGGGAAAAAAGCGAAGCCGAAGGAGTTATCCAAATCCATAAAACGCCTGCTTTCCTATATTGGAAAGGACGGATACAAGGTTGCCATTGCAGTGTTTTGCGTTCTGCTGACAACCGGCGCGACCCTGGGTGGAACCTATCTGCTTCGCCCGATTATCGACAATTTAGGCGCTGACATTTCTGCAGACGAGAAAATCTTAAATTTAATCAAAGGTCTTCTGGCGATGGGTGCAATCTATCTTGTTGGCGTAATCAGTGCCTTCATGCAGGCGCGCATTATGATTCGCGTGTCACAGAATACGGTAAAACGAATCCGAAACGATTTGTTTTCAAAACTGCAATCACTCTCCATACGATACTTTGACGTAAACAGCGCGGGCGACATCATGAGCCGTTTTACAAACGATGTGGATAACATCGGCATGATGTTTGACTCCACCATTCTCCAGATGTTTTCGGGCATCTTAACCTTAATCGGCTCGGTCGTTTTGATGTTTGTAACCAATCCGGTTCTGGCGGCTGTGACCCTGATTATAACACCTATTATGGTTTTTGTTTCGGGAACAATTGCAAAGTACACCAGAAAATATTTTGGTAAACAGCAGGCGCAGCTTGGCGCGGTGAACGGATATATCGAAGAAACTGTCAGTGGACAGAAGGTTGTCAAGGTGTTTAACCATGAGGAAGAGACAAAGGCGAAGTTTGAAACGTTAAACAATGAACTACGTGCCATACAGGTCCGTGCAAACTTCTTAGGCGGAATCATGGGGCCGTCCATGAACGCACTGTCGCAGGTGAGCTACACGGTCACGGCGTTTATCGGCTCAACACTTGCGCTTTTTACCCGCATCGGCAAAATCGGGCTTGGAAGCTTTGCGGCTCTAGACATCGGCGGACTTACGGTGTTTGTAAACTATTCCAGACAGTTTTCAAGACCCATCAATGAAATCTCCAACCAGATTAACGTTGTGATGTCTGCTTTAGCAGGAGCGGAGCGCGTGTTTGCCGTAATGGACGAAATGCCCGAAGCGCAAAATGACAGAAATAAAGAAGCCCCCGAGAATCTGCGCGGCAGCGTGGTGCTGGAAAACGTAAGCTTTGGCTACAACCCCGACAAGGTGATTTTAAAAAACATTTCGCTTTATGCCCGCCCGGGTCAAAAAATTGCCTTTGTCGGATCAACCGGTGCAGGTAAGACTACCATCACAAATTTGCTCAACAGATTTTATGATATTCAGGACGGCACTATCACAATAGACGGAATCGACATCAAAGACTTTAACCGCGATGTTTTAAGACAAAACATTGCGATGGTACTGCAGGATACCCATTTGTTTACGGGGACGGTCATGGAAAACATCCGCTACGGAAGACTCGACGCGAGCGACGAGGAGGTTATTGCGGCGGCAAAAACTGCCAGTGCACATTCCTTTATCATGCGCTTATCCGACGGGTATGACACCGTCCTTGCGGGCGACGGTGCGAACCTGTCCCAGGGGCAAAGACAGCTGTTAAACATTGCGAGGGCGGCGCTTTCCAAAGCTCCGATTCTGGTACTGGACGAAGCCACCAGCTCCGTTGACACCCGAACGGAACGCCACATCGAGCACGGTATGGACCGCTTGATGCAAAACCGCACCACCTTTGTCATTGCCCACCGACTTTCCACCGTGCGCAATGCCAACGCCATTATGGTTTTGGAAAACGGTGAAATCATCGAGCGCGGCGACCATGACGAGCTCCTTGCCCTCGGCGGAAGATATTATGAGCTTTGTACGGGACAAAAAGAATTAGACTAAATATATAATAGGAAAGAAGCTGCCGTAAATTCCGACAGCTTCCTTTTTGGTTTTGTATTTATCTTCCGGTTTTCGGCACAAACGTTGCGCACTGAACACTGCATTGTTGCACGGGATCCATGGACGAAACCTTGATTTCACCGGCGTGACATTCCTTGCCCTCGCCGTGATACTCGCAGTTCACCACGTCGCAGGAAATTCCCGAAATAGCTTGTTCCTTTTTA
>JAZNIA010000081.1:0-14037 GCA_045577195.1 Congzhengia sp. | reverse complement strand
TATGCGGACAAGCTGCCAAAGGCTCGATTTCGGAAAGGTTAATCTCAATCTCTTCGTCATAAACAGCGTCGCTGTCAGGAGAAAGCTCTACCCAAACGTCTTCGCGTTTTTGCGCTTTTAAAAACGCTCTTGTCACATCGTCCGACGGGAAGATAGAGGTGGTTGCGCCAAGCTCTGCGCCCATGTTGGTGATGGTTGCACGCTCGGGAACGGAAAGGGTTTTCACGCCCTCGCCGCAGTATTCAATCACCTTGCCGACGCCTCCCTTAACAGACATGCGGCGCAGAACCTCTAAAATTACGTCCTTTGCGGCGCACCAGGGAGAGAGTTTTCCGATTAAGTTTACTTTTACGATGCTTGGATATGTAATGTAATACGCACCGCCGCCCATTGCAACGGCAACGTCCAGACCGCCTGCACCAATGGCAATCATGCCGATACCGCCGCCGGTGGGGGTATGGCTGTCAGAACCGATTAAGGTTTTGCCCGGCGCACCGAAACGCTCTAAATGCACCTGATGACAGATGCCGTTTCCGGGACGGGAGAAGAAAATACCGTGCTTTTTCGCAACGGAGCCGATGAACCGATGGTCGTCGGCATTTTCAAAGCCCGACTGCAGGGTGTTGTGGTCGATGTATGCAACGCTGCGCTCGGTTTTCACGCGGGGAATACCGATGGCTTCAAATTCTAAGTATGCCATTGTGCCCGTAGCGTCCTGCGTTAATGTCTGGTCAATGCGGATACCGATTTCAGTACCCTTAACAAACTCTCCGTCCACCATATGGTTTTTGAGAATTTTTTCTGTGAGTGTAAGTCCCATAAGAATTTATCCTTTCCATTAAAGATAGTTTCAAAACGCATATCATGTTTTTAGGTGTTGTACAAATTATAAAGCGTATTATGTATTTAGCTGTCCGTACGGAACGGTGCCAGTGGCAGACCAATGTCGTTATACAGATGCGTACCGAAGTAATACATATTAAAGGCGTAACGCACAAGCATGGGCTTCGTTACTGCTTTGCTGTATACGCAAAGCTTGCTGTCCGGCATAATCTCCACGGTTGCCTTGTGAAGAACTTTGTCTTCTCCTGCTATATACATCGAGACGTTGTTTGTGTCGCCGAATAGCCCCTCTGCATGATCAAGGGTGATGTATGCTTTTCCGTCAACAAATTCTGCAGAACGGAACACGGGATGGTCAGCCTTGATGTCTTTTCCGTAGGTGTATTTTAAAACTTTTAGTGCCAGTCTGCGCGCAACTTCTTTTTTTCGTCTGGGGTGGACGTCAAACATATCGCCTAGCTGCTGTGTGGTTACAAGATAATTTTTTCTGCCTATGCGGGTGGCTTTTTGCTGCTGCTCGCGCAGAAAAGCCCAGTTATCTTTGGTTGCAAAGCTGTCATGGGGACGCGTTTTGTAATCCTCTTCGCTAAACATAAATGATGCAAGCTCTACAGCGTATACATCCATATCATTTTCAAAGTTTTCTCTAATACAACGTAAGAAAGTGAGATATTTTTCCATGTAATCCATATCATGTGCGTTTGTTTCTCCCTGATACCAAAGCATGGCTTTTACACCGTAGGGAACAATTTCAGAAAACATGGACTCCCATAGGGTGGAGGGGGAAAGACCGTCATAAGGGCCGCGCTCAAAGGTGGGAAGTGGCGGCAAATCCGGTCTGGCAATTGTTGTGGCAAATACACCGATTTTTCGCGTTAGATCGCGATGATTCCGTCTGTACTTCAGGATATAGTCATTATAATCATTTATAAACTGCTCAAAATCTTTTTCATATCGTTCCATATCGAGCGTACTGTTGTGTTGATCGAAGTCCTTTATGATACCATCTAGGACAGGGTCGCCATAGAAATACTTTTTCTCAATAAATGATTCGATGCTTCTGCCACCCCAGTTACAGGAGATGATGCCAATGGGAACATCGGTTTCAGTGTAAATGTATTGCGCAAAATAATGACCGATGGCAGAAAAGTTCAAAGCCGATGATTCGCAGCATCGTCTCCAAGACATGTCTTGATCGCACATATCCTCATAGATATTGTCGAGGTGCTTTACACCTTTTTTAAATCTCCTCGGAACGGTGAAATACCGAACATTTTGATTTTCGCAGTATTTCGCATCGTCAAAACCACTTTCTGTTTCATACAGCGGCAGCTCCATATTGGATTGACCGCAGGCAAGGAACACATCACCAATTAAAATATCCTTTAAGGTTACGGATGTCCCGTCTAAATCTATTTCCATGGCATAGGGTCCGCCGTACGGCTTTGGTGAAAGATAGGCGCACCATTTGCCGTTTTCGGCTTTAACACGGACTGTTTCGCCTAAAAATTGAATTGTTGCAGTACCTTCACCGGTTCCAAATACGCGAATAGGCATATCACGCTGTAAAATCATAGAATCCGTAAAAATTGTTGCAAGCTTCATATAAAGAATCTCCTATCTTAAAAGAATTTTCTGGGGTTAATTTCTTTCTGCAAGTTTCACATATTCTCTGTCCTCAGACACGGAAACATATGCGGGACGGATAATCTTGTTTGCGTTGATGATTTCTTCAATTCTGTGGGCGCTCCAGCCGGCAACTCTCGCCACGGCGAAAATCGGCGTGTAAAGTTCTTCAGGCAGTTCCATCATGGAATAGGCAAACCCGCTGTAAAAATCAATGTTTGGACTGACGCCTTTATAGATTTTCCGTTTTTCGGAAATAATCTGCGTTGCCAGGTCTGCGACCTTGTTGTAGAGGGCAAACTCCTTTTTCTTTCCTTTTTCAACGGAAAGTTTGCCCACAAATTCTTTAAATACGCCTGCGCGTGGGTCGGAAATGGAATACACCGCGTGTCCCATTCCGTAAATGAGACCGGAGCGGTCAAATGCTTCCTTGTTTAAGATTTTCAAAAGGTAAGCACGCACCTCGTCATCGTCATTCCAGTCAGAAACATGCTTTTTAATGTCGGCAAACATATGGGTTACCTTAATGTTTGCGCCGCCGTGCTTGGGGCCTTTTAAAGAGCACAAAGATGCCGCCATGGCAGAATAGGTGTCTGTTCCCGAAGAGGTCACAACGTGGTTCGTAAACGTGGAGTTGTTACCGCCTCCGTGTTCTGCGTGGAGTACCAGCGCGAGGTCTAAAAGCCTTGCCTCCAGCGGTGTAAAGCTTTTATCGGAACGGAGGAGTCTGAGCAGATTCTCCGCAGTGGAAAGCTTGGGGTCGGGGTTATGAATGATGAGTCCTTTTCCCTTGATGTAATGCCGGTATGCACGGTACGAATATACCGAAAGAAGCGGAAATTCGGCGATTAAGTGCAGACACTGCCTGAGCACGTTGGGAATCGAAGTATCGTTGGCGTTTTTGTCATAGGAATACAGCGTCAACACACTGCGCGCCAAGGAGTTCATAATATCCTGATTGGGCGCTTTCATGATAACGTCGCGGACAAAGTTTTTTGGCAGTGTGCGCGCGTCGGATAAAAGAGAGCAAAAGTTTTTAAGCTGTGCCTCGTTGGGCAGCACACCGAACAAAAGCAAATATACGGTTTCCTCAAACCCGAAACGGCCTTCGCTCAAAAATCCGTTTACCAAGCTGTTTATATGAATACCGCGGTAGTACAGCTCGCCCTCGCAGGGAACGCTCACGCCATCTACAAGCTTTGAAGAGGTGATTTTGGAAATCTCCGTCAGACCTGTTACAACGCCTTTTCCGTCTAAGTCACGGAGTCCCCGTTTCACGTGATGGGTTTCGTATAACTGCGGTGCAATACTGCTGTTTTTCACGCAGAGCTCCGAAAGGTTTAAAACCTCCGGTGTAATCGCGGAATAGTTTTTCATGGACATACAAATTCTCCTTTCCGATGGGTCTGTTTTCGACCGGAACAAAAGAGCGAAAAACAGGCTGCTCAAAGGAAAAGCAGCCTGGATGCTTTTATTTATAAGATAAGTAGTTTTTGTTTTTGATGATATAGTCGATGCCCGAAAGCAGGGTAAGTAAAAGGTTAATCCACATGCAAATATCTACAACCAGATGCTTTTGCATGAAAAGCAACGCCGTTGTAATTGCGATAAACTGCCAGGTTGTCTTTAGCTTTCCCCAGATGCTTGCCGCAACCACGTTGCCCTCTGCGGCTGCGCTGATCCGAATCCCTGAAACGGTGAATTCCCGCGCTAAAATCACAATGGTAATCCAGGGGTTTACAATGCCTGACCAGGTTAAGCATACCATTGCCGCTGCAACCAACACCTTGTCTGCCAACGGGTCCATGATTTTGCCAAAGTTTGTTACCTGGTTGTTTTTTCGTGCTAAATATCCGTCCAGCCAGTCTGTAAAAAATGCCAGCACAAAGAGCACAATGGCAATCCACTTGGCAAAGGGGGTGATGTCGTATAGAAAAAATGTGATAAACAACGGAATCATAACAACTCTGAGCAGAGTCAGTTTATTTGGCGTGTTCATAATCTGTCTCCTTTCACGGCGTGAAAACCTGCACACCGGTACAGTCATAGCTATCAGCATCTAAAATTTTAACCTGCACAAAGCTGCCAATTGCAACTTCGTCCTCAGCGGCAAAATAGGTGGTGGTATCTACGTCGATGGAATCGGCGGCTGTTCTGCCGAAATACATAAGGTTCTCCTCGTCGTATCCTTCGGTCAGCACTTCAACCACTGTGCCGATTCTGGCGTTTTGCAACTCCTCTGAAATTGCCTGCTGCGCCTCTAAAAGCTGGTTCTGCCGCGCTGTCTTTACGTCCTCGTCAATCTGTTCCGGCAGTTTCGCGGCTGCGGTGTTTTCTTCTTTTGAATAAGCAAAAGCGCCTAACCGCTCAAACTTTTGCGTGCGTACAAAGTCTAAAAGCTCTGAAAATTCTGCCTCGGTTTCCGATGGAAAGCCTGCAATCAGCGATGTACGAATGGTTAAATCCGGAATGTGGGCTTTTAGCTTTGAAAGCCGCGCCTCAATCTGTGCGCGGGTGGTTTTTCTTCCCATCAGCTTTAAAATACGGTCGTTGATATGCTGAATGGGAATATCCATATATTTTACGAGCTTATCATTTGTTGCAAATTCTTCAATCATAGAATCTGTGATGGATTCCGGATACATGTAGTGCACCCGAATCCAATGAATGCCATCGATTTCGCTCAGTTTTTTTAGAAGCACGGAAAGAGATTCTGTATGGTACAAATCGTATCCATATCGCGTGGTATCCTGCGCAATGACAATCAGCTCTTTGATGCCTTGCTTTGCCAAAGCATTTGCCTCGCAAATAATCTCCTCCATTGGTCGGCTGCGATATTTTCCTCTCAGCTGGGGGATGACGCAGTAGGTGCATTTGTTGTCACACCCGTCGGCAATTTTGAGGTATGCGGAAGCCGTGCCCGTACTGAGCACGCGGGGAAGTCCTTCGGGGATTTCGTCATCAATATGCCCGAACAAAACCGGCTGTGTGCCATCTTCCATGCTTTTGATGACCTCGGCGATTTTATGGTAATCACCGGTTCCCACAACAGCGTCAACCTCGTAAAGCTCGGTCAGAATTTCGCTGTGATACCGTTCTGCCAGACAGCCTGCAACAATTAGTTTTCTGCATTTTCCTTTTTTATATTCCGCCATTTCCAAGATGGTGTTTATGGATTCCTCCTTGGCAGAATCAATAAAGGCGCAGGTGTTGACAATAATGATGTCTGCCTGCTCGGGGCTGGTGACAATCTGGTAGCCTGCGTTCCCTAAAATACCCAGCATATTCTCTGTGTCCACGCGGTTTTTGGGACAGCCCAAAGACACGATGCCGATATTAGTCATCGTTTTCCTCTTCCTCGTCTTCTTCTTTTGGCAGATCCAAATCGCTCATTTGGATATGCATCACGTTTTCTGCGTATTCTTCGGTGTTTACGTGATTCAGTTTTTCAATGATAGCGTCTTTTCCTTCATAGTTTATAACGGAAACCGTACCGTCAGCAATTTCCTCTGCTGCCTTGGTAATACCGCGTGCGCCGTCTAGAGGCTCTCCGTTTTCCTCGCCGGATTCACAGATTTCTCTTGCACGCTTGGAGGCTGCAATTACCAGACTGTATTTGCTGCCTGCCTTTTCTAGAAGATTTACAATAGATGGATAAAGCATCATAATTTCATCAGTTCCTTTCTTATTTCAAACACAAATTTTATTGATAACATTTTAAAACATCTAAAGTGCGCTTTAAACTGCATTTTTCACCGTTTACAATTGCCAGAAATTCCCGTGCGGCAACGTCAATTTCGTCGTTGATGACGAGATAATCATAATGCTCTGCCATAGAAATTTCCCATTTGGCGGTCTTAAGTCGTTTTTCAATCACATCTTGAGACTCGGTCTGTCTGCCCACCAAACGATTTTTCAGTACTTCCATCGAGGGCGGAAGTGTAAAAATCAAAACAGCATCGGGGAAACACTCACGCACCTTCATTGCGCCCTGTACCTCGATTTCCAGCACCACGTCTTTTCCCTCGGCAAGACGTTTTTCGACGCGCTCGCGCGGTGTGCCGTAGTAGTTTTCGCAAAACTGCGCCCATTCAATGAACCCGTCTTGTTTTATCATTTCTTCAAACTGCGGTTTTGATGCGAAAATATAGCTCTCGCCGTCAACCTCACCGATTCTTGGAGAACGGGTTGTGACGGAAACGGAAAGCTCTAAGTTTTGATTTTGCGCCATCGCTTCTTTGAGCATGGTCCCTTTTCCGGAGCCGGACGGGCCGGACAAAACAATCAAGAGTCCGCGGTTTTTAGGCATTTTCTTCGCCTCCTGCCTCTTCCGGTTCGTCAACCAATGCGGTTTCGTCCAGACGGTGTGCAACTGTTCCGGGCTGAACCGCAGAGAGAATGATATGGTCGCTGTCCATAATAATCACGGCGCGGGTCCGTCTTCCGTAGGTTGCGTCGACCAGCATACCACGGTCTCTGGCGTCCTGAATGATTCGTTTGATGGGCGCCGATTCCGGGCTGACAATGGCAACCAGACGGTTTGCTGAGATAATATTGCCGAATCCGATGTTAATCAGTTTCATGTCTTTTTTCCCCTTAGTATCAAAATGTTTTATTCAATGTTTTGAATCTGTTCTCTTAATTTTTCGATTTCAGACTTGATTTCCACAACGAGTTTTGCAACTTCCAAATCATTGGATTTTGAACCGATGGTGTTGGTCTCGCGGTTAATTTCCTGCACCAAGAAGTCCAGCTTTCTGCCCACCGGCTCGGAAAGGGATAAAATCTTTTCCAGTTCTACAAAATGGCTCTTTAAGCGAACCAGCTCTTCGTCGATGCAAATCTTGTCTGCCAACACGCCAACCTCGGTCAGGAGTCTTCCCTCATCTGCCTGGAAATTGCCGAGCAGCTCTTCCATGCGCTCTTTTAAACGAGTTGCATATTCTGCAACGATTTGCGGTGAGCGCGTTTCCACCTCTTGAATCAGGCTTTGGATCGCAGTGGCGCGCAAGAGCAGATTTTCTTTGAGTCGTGCGCCTTCGCGCAAACGCATGGAAACAAAATCCTCGACAGCGGCTTTTAAGCAAACCGAAATCTGTTCCCAGACCTTGTCTTTGTCCTCCTCCTGCTGACGGGTGACAAAAATATCAGAAAAGCGGGAAAGGTCGCTTATGGAAATGTCGTTTCTAAGGCTATAAGTCTCTTTTAACTCTTTTAACACGCTGTAATAGTTTTGTGCCAGAACGTGGTCTAAGGTCACAACCTTATCCTCGCTGGTATAGTTTTCGATGTACACAAAAATCTCAACCTTACCGCGGGAGATTTCGCCGGTGATGTATTCGCGGATTTTGTCCTCCAAATACCCGTAAGCGCGCGGTAATTTCACCGTAATGTCACTGTATCTGTGGTTTACGGAGCGGATGTCAATCACAATTTTTTTGCTTTCGTCGATGTGCTCACAGCGGCCGTAGCCGGTCATACTTTTTATCATTTGTATGTTCCTTTCTTCTTTTGTTACATACGGTTTTGCTCTAGATAAACCAAAAGCACCGATATATCAGCAGGGCTGACGCCGGAGATTCGTCCTGCCTGTCCAATGGAAACGGGGCGGAGCTTAGAGAGCTTTTGCCGCGCCTCCAGCCGGAGTCCGTCAATGGTCTCATAGTCAATGGTTTCGGGCAGTTTTTTTGCTTCCAGCTTTTTAAACTGCGCCACCTGTTTTTCCTGGCGGGCGATGTATCCGTCATACTTTACTAAAATTTCCACCTCTTCTGCGGACTGGCGGTCAAGCGTGACCGGATCGCCCGTTAAAGCCATCAAATCACAGTAGGATAGCTCGGGGCGTTTTAGTAAATCTGAAAACCGCGCGCCGGAGGTGATGGGAGTAGACCCGTGCTTTGCCAAAAAGGCAAGCACCTTTTCAGACGGCGGAAGTACAATTTTTTCAATACGCGCAATTTCGGCAGAAATCGCGTCCCATTTTTCGCGAAACTTTTTGTACCGCGTCTCGGAAATCAGACCGATTTCGTATCCTAAAGGCGTAAGCCGCGCGTCGGCGTTGTCCTGCCGGAGCAGCAAACGGTATTCAGAGCGGGAGGTCATCATGCGGTAAGGCTCGTGGGTGCCCTTGGTGACCAAATCGTCAATGAGCGTTCCGATATAGCTGGTGGAACGGTCTAAAATAACAGGCTCTTTTCCCTGCACTTTGCGGCAAGCGTTGATGCCGGCAATCAAGCCCTGTGCTGCAGCCTCCTCGTAGCCGGAGCTGCCGTTAAACTGACCTGCGCCGTAAAGCCCTGAAATGTTTTTAAACTCCAAGGAAAGCGCAAGCTGCGTGGGGTCAATACAATCATATTCAATGGCGTACGCCGTACGCATCATTTTTGCATTTTCTAAACCGCGGATGGAGTGCAGCATCTGAATCTGCACGTCCTCCGGCAAGCTGGAGGACATTCCCTGCACATACATCTCCTCGGTGTTTTCCCCCATTGGCTCAATAAAGAGCTGATGGCGCTCTTTGTCCTGAAACCGGACAATTTTATCCTCAATGGACGGGCAGTATCTCGGGCCAACGCCCTCAATTTTGCCGCCGTAGAGCGGGGAGCGGTGGAGATTGTCTAAAATAATCTGATGGGTCTTTTGGTTGGTATATGTAAGATAGCAGGAGACTTTGTTTTCGCCGGGGTCTTCCGTTTCAAAGGAAAAGGGCGTGATAACCTCGTCTCCATCCTGCCGTTCCATGCAGGAAAAGTCTACTGTGCTACGGTTGATTCTGGCGGGCGTGCCCGTTTTAAACCGCATCAGCGAAACGCCGTTTTCAATCAGTGACGCAGAAAGTCCCTCTGCAGCACGGGTACCGTCGGGACCGCTGGAAAACGCCGTGTCTCCAATGATAATTTTTCCCTTTAAGTAGGTTCCGCTGGCAATGATCACGCATGTTGCGGGATAGTATGCCCCCGTATGCGAAACAACGCCGCGAACCTCGTTGTTTTGTATATCAATTGAGACGATTTCGCCTTGAATTAAGCTTAAGTTTTCTGTCAGTTCAATGGTGTGTTTCATCACCTGCTGATATGCGCGGCGGTCGGATTGCACACGGAGTGAGTAAACCGCAGGACCTTTTCCGCGGTTGAGCATTCGCGACTGCAAAAAGGTTTTGTCTGCAGCCTTTCCCATTTCGCCACCCAATGCGTCAATTTCGCGCACCAGATGTCCCTTCGCCGTACCACCGATAGAGGGGTTGCAGGGCATGTTTGCAACCGTGTCTAAATTCAGGGCAAACACAGCAGTTTTCGCGCCGAGTCTTGCGCCTGCAAGGGCGGCTTCGACGCCTGCGTGACCTGCGCCGACTACAATCAGATCATAGCGTTCGGCGAGATAGGTTGCGGAATTGGGCAGATTTGCTTCCATAAGATGCTCCTTCACTTTGCTTGACAAAATTATTACACATTATATGATAACATATATTATACCATACGCTGCATCAAATAGCAACCAAAACTTTCGTTTTTTATCGGAAATAGAGGGTTTTATATTGCTGATACATTTGCTCGGCATCGCTTGCAAACCGGGCATTTTCTTCCTTGTTGTTTAAGAGGAACAGTTCCTCTAGTGCACGTGACAATGCATCTGTGTCACCGTAGGGTACAAAGCGGGAAATTTCACTTGCGACGGTTTCCTTTGTGCCGCCGCTGTCAAAACCTGCAACGGGTGTTCCACAGGCGGCAGATTCCAAACAAACAGTAGGGAAATTATCCCCCTGACTGGTGATAACAAACGCGTCCGCACCAGCGTAAAGCGATGCCATTTCCGTGGCTTGCTTTACAGCGGGTAACAGTGTGATATTATCAGGATATTGCTTGTAGTTTGCACCTACCACAACAAACCGGACAGAAGGCATTTTCTGCGCTAACTCAAAAATATACGCACCGCCTTTTCTTGTCAGCATCAGGTTTTGCGCCGCTGCCAGCACAATTTTTTCTTCGCGAATTTGAAGCCGTTCGCGCAGACACCCCGTGTGTGGACGAAACACATCGGTTTCGATGCCGTTGGGAATCGTCAGAATCGCGTGACGGTGTAAAAAGCTTTTTTCTGCTCGCTGTGCAAGCCAGCGGGAGGGACTGACAAACGTAATGTTTTCAAAACCGTCAAATACTGCTTTTTTTTGGGCATACAATGTGTCGGAATGGTCAAAATATGCGGCAGGATAGTAGTTTTTCCGCGGACAGTTCCCACAGCCCGTTTGCCACCTGTTGCAGTCTTCGGGAAAAGCGCATCTACCTGTATATAAAAATTCATCGTGCATGGTAATTACGGTTTTGATGCGATGTTCGCGCAAATATGTGAGAAGCCTAAATATATTTGTATAATATCCGTGCAGGTTATGCAGATGCACAACGTCGGGACAAAAATCAGAGATGGTGGACAAAATTTTATCGGTTTCATGTTTGCAGAAAAGACCGATATTTCCGCTAAAACGTGACAGAAAAGCTGCCGTGTACCGCATGGCTGCGCTCTGGAGGGGTTGTTCTCCGCGGGCGTACAAAAACAAGGCGTTTTCTCCGTCCCGGAGCAAACGCCGATGGATTCCGTTTGCAATATGTCCCGTGCTGCCACCTTGGGCAACATTTATCTGCAGAATATTCATGTAAAACCGCCTTTTTTCTCTTTGGTTTTATTATACTAAACGGTGGCTGTTTTGTCAATGTGCCATTGTCTCAAAGGTCGGTTCAAACATCTGGAATTTCCGTTCAAATTCTTTTGTTCCCTCGGGTCTGTAAACGCTGCTGCGGTTCTTTTCTAAAAGCTTTGTGATGGCATACAAATCAATCCAGATTTCAGAAAGCGCGTCCTTTTGTGACTCGTCAAAAATCAGCTGCATGCCCCAGTGCAGATGCGGGGTGTCGATGTTGTTCACATTTTCTTTTGTGCTGTATCCCGTCATGCCCAGATAACCAATCACATCGCCTGCCGTAACGGTTTTTCCCTCATACATGTCGTTAAAGGGGTGATCTTTTCGAAGATGCGCGTAGTAGTAATACCGTTTTTTGTCAAAACTCCGAATACCGATGCGCCAACCGCCATACTGATTCCAGCCAAGGCATTCCACCACACCGGACTCAACGGCAATCACCGGCGTGCCGACGCTGCCCATCATGTCGTGCCCCAGATGCTTTCGTTTAAAACCGTAGGAACGGGCAGAACCAAAATCTTCAAAATCCGAGTACGCATAGCCCCTGGCAATCGGTGAAAATGCCTTAAGACCATACTTCTTTTCGATGACTCTTTGCCCGTTTTCGTTTTCGCGTTCTATCTCATATTCGCCGACAAAACCGCCAAGCACAGCGCCATACGCCTCCTGATAGTAGGGAAAGGACTTGAGCTTTTCTGTCAGGCTCTCAAGCGTAGCGCCGCCATTTATCGCATCGGTAATTTTTTTCAGGTCAGAGGATTTGTAGGAAGAAAAGGTGCCGTCTCCCTTTGCGGCAAGACAGGCAAGCAAATCAATCCAGCTTGCGTGTTGCTCTGTGCCATAGGTGCCAACGTCGTAGCTTAAGCAGTCGGAAAGCGCTTTGTAGTTTGGATTAAAATCCACCCATTTGATAAAATCTCCGTCTTTTTGCGCGTTGACAACCGCGCCGCGGGGAGGAAGCGTGATAAAACAGAAAGCGCAAAGGGCAGAAAAGATTACTGCACCTGCGCAAAATAGATAAAACCGGTTGGTGCGTTTGTTTGTACTGTTCAATTTTTTTCACCTCGGTGAAATATATGATTGATACGAGCTGTGCATGAATATAATTTACGGTAAGAAACTGTAAGGGGGAGCATCATGAAACGTGGAATCTGGCGGTTTGCGGCGATTTCGGTTGTGTGCGCAATTTGTTGCGGTGTTTTTTGTGCAGGGGGTATGATTTGTTATATGGCAGAAGAAGAGGGAAAAACAGATTTGCCGATTTTGATGTATCATCATATATTAAGAGAAAAAAGCAAGCACGGGAAGTTTGTCATCTCCCCTGAAGAGTTTGAGGCGGATTTGCGGTATTTAAAAGAAAACGGGTACACAGCAATTACAGCCGATGTGCTGATACGGTATCAAAAGGGGGAAGAGAACCTGCCCGAAAAGCCGGTGATGCTCACCTTTGATGACGGGTACCTTTCTTATCTGGAATACGCTGTTCCTCTTTTGGAACAGTACGGCATGTGTGCCGTGGTCTCCGTTGTGGGCGCATATACAGATACATACACGCAATCGGGCGACCGCTGTGTGTCCTATGCGCATTTAAACTGGGAGGATATAGCAAATCTTGCAAGCAGCACGCACACGGAAATCCAGAACCATACCTATGATATGCACAAAACGACCGAAGGAAGAAACGGCTGTGCCAAAAAGAAGGGGGAGGATAGCGGTGCGTACCAAAAACTGTTTACGGAGGACGTGCAGAAGATGAGAAATCTTCTGTACCAGAACACGGGAAGAAATGCAGATTGCTTCACCTATCCTTTTGGATACTTTTGCCGCGAGGCAGAGCAGGAAATCAAGAAAATGGGGTTTTGCATGAGCCTTTCCTGCGCTGAGGGCATCAACCGCATTTCAAAAAACACGTCTTTGTTTTGCTTGAAACGGTTCAATAGAGCTCATAACAGAAGTGTGCAGGAAATTTTAGAAGATAAGTGTGTTCGATAGAAATTGCTGAAAGCGTGGGGCAGAAATCCCCCCTAAAAACTAAAAAAGGATTCCATGACAAAAGTCATAAAATCCTTTTTTGGCGCGCCTGAAGGGATTCGAACCCCTGACCTTTTGGTTCGTAGCCAAACACTCTATCCAGCTGAGCTACAGGCGCATTCTATGCAGTTCTCAAAATCAGCAAGTACTATTATAGCACGTTCTTTTTAAAAAAGCAAGGATTTTTTTTAAAACTTTTAAAGTTTTATTTTACACCCGTTTCCTAAAAAAAGAAGAACAAAATCTGCGTCTTTTGCATAGAATGATGTGGGCATGAAAAAAATAAAAAAAATGCTTGACACAGAGATGGCTTTATGCTATAATTTTAAAAGTCGCAAGAAATGAGCGCCTTGTTTTGAGTATGCAGGGGTCTTTTGTTGTTCTTTGTTTTGTGGCTCGGTAGTTCAGTTGGTTAGAATGCCAGCCTGTCACGCTGGAGGTCGTGGGTTCGAGCCCCATCCGAGTCGCCATTTTATGCCTCTGTAGCTCAGTCGGTAGAGCAGGGGACTGAAAATCCCCGTGTCGGTGGTTCGATTCCGCCCGGAGGCACCAGCCTCACTTTCAGAGGTAGGTTTGCGGGAGTGGCTCAGTGGTAGAGCGTCACCTTGCCAAGGTGAACGTCGCGAGTTCGAATCTCGTCTTCCGCTCCATAAAAACAGAATCTTGCCAAGTGGCAAGATTTTGTTTTAAAAATTTCATATGGCGCCATAGCCAAGTGGTAAGGCCAAGGTCTGCAAAACCTTTATTCCCCGGTTCAAATCCGGGTGGCACCTCCACATGAATCACCCCTCAAATCTGAACCATCTGTGTTCGATTAAGGGGTGATTTGTTTTTTTATCAATAGT
>JAZNIA010000080.1:0-2466 GCA_045577195.1 Congzhengia sp. | reverse complement strand
TAATATGCGCGAGTGGTGGAATTGGTAGACTCGCTAGATTCAGGTTCTAGTGTTCACTGCGGACGTGCGGGTTCAAGTCCCGCCTCGCGCACCAAAGAGACAGTCGAAAGGCTGTCTCTTTTTTTGTCAGTCGATCCTGCCAAAGACAGGTAAAACCCCTGTGTTTCCAACAAAAAGGGAAGCACAGGGGATTTTTTGTTTCTTTTAGCACGGACGAATCCATTTGCAACTATTTCTATCCATTTGGGTCGACCTCGCCGGCAGATTGGTCGTCAAAAAGAATCTGTTTTTCTTGCAATTATTTTCTATTGGTCTTGTTTTGTTATGTATAAGATAAGATGGGCAGCTTTCGTTGTGAAAGCTGCCCATCTTATCATTTTTACATTTTTACAAGGTTAATATCGAAACGTCCATTCTGTCTGAAATATCCCAAATTAAAAATCTCACCGGAATGCTTTTTGCTCCACTGTTCTGCAACTTCTTTCAATTCATCTGCGGTTATCAGAAGAATTTGTGTATCGTTGTTTAGCATATAGTCCACGCATTCCTGCACACTCTTCTCTGTAAACTCGGGAGCAATCACCATAAACACAGCAACATCTTTATCGGAAGTACGGATATAACCGTCAAACTGCTGAATGTGATCCTTCAAATTCACAGGTGTTTCCTTGGACTTGTTGTCCCACATAATATATTTATCCTTGAACGACAATTTTCCGTCCGGATGCTCTGTGCCCGTCAATGTCAGCGGCTTATTTAAGAGCAGCTTCTCAAAAAGGTAATCTGTTGCATCTTCAAAAAGTCTTTCGCACTGCAAATCTTTATCAATGATATTATTTGAACGCAGATATTTCAAATCACGACAAGCAAGTTGATGATAACAAGCAAGTAACGCTTCACGACTATCCTCTGTCTTGACTTCGATTCTTCTCATATTATCGTAGTAATTAAGGATACGAGAAATCAAGATAGCCTTTGCGCCAGCAGTGGGCAATCCCAGTTCAGCACACCAAGCTGACAAAGCTGTTACATCTAAACCATCACGCGGAGAGAAACCGCCAAGCAAATTAGATGGGCTTATAGACCTAATAATTACATCGCGCAACTCTGCCACTGTCGGATTCGCTGACATCTCGATTGCCGCAATACTCTTATGCTCACTTGCTCTGCCCACAATACTAAGCAAATAACTTTTCTTAGTTTTCTTAATTACGTAATCGACCAGTTTTTCATATCCGTAGGTTCGAATTTCTATTCCGTAATATGCTCGGATACCTTCAGCAATATCAGAGGGAATAATATCACACATGTTGCCGTCAGAATCCTTAATGCACATCAGCAAACCTTTTGATTGCAATGTTTTTCTGGCGTTGTCAATATCGTCAAGTGTGTGCAGGTTATTTCCTTCCTCGGGAAATTTGCCTGCCTTCGCCTCCAAAATGTGTTGCTCCATTGTGGAAATGTTGAGGTATTTTCTCAGTGCTTCAATCAAGTTCTTTTCGTCAACTGAAACATCGTCATTGTACGCCCATGCTGTATCAAGCATATGCTTAAACAATGCAACATCTCTTGAAATTTTAGCAAAATCGAAATTGTTGGATTGATCAACAATAGATTGTTCATATGCCAAAACCGCAACATCAGAGTTTTTCTGTGTAGAGATAAAATCGTCCTGATCGAGCAGATAATTACGCAGCAAAATGGGAGCAATTATTCGAACAGAGCGATTGCTGTCCAGCTTCAGTTCGTCAAGGCTTTTCGCAATGTTCTGAGTATCAATATATTGCGGCGCAGTCTTTTCTAAAAACTGCTTGATTTCGTCGATGCCAAGTCTCCTATAATCCGCGACATAAGCTGCCGCTACTCTTTTGGCAATTGTAATATTTGGTATTTGCTCAATATAACTCCGAAAATCCATAACAATGCCTCCTTTGTTTCTGCTTTTTTATGATAGCATGGTAGGAAAATATTGTCAAATAAGATTTACCTAGATCACATGCTGATATTAGCACTTTTCAAATACGATATGTGCTTTCGCCAATAGGCGCGTAGGAAAAGGCTCATTTTATCCAAAACCACGTCGGTTGCTGGTCGGCGGGAGAGGGGAGCGCTACCATTTCAACCGACGATACGGACTTTATGACCGCTTTCATCCGAAACCTTCAAGTGCCGCCTCGCGCACCAAAAAATACGGATACCCAATCGGGTATCCGTTATTTACTGTAGTTTGTCAGTTGTTTTGCTTATAGGTGTAAATATATCGTTTTTGATTTGACCTTAAGAAGGAAAGTTGTTATAATTTACTTGGCAAATAACGCCCATAAATAATCATTTTAGAGGTGCAATGGCGTGGCTGAGATGGAAAACAAACTGTACGGAAAAACGATCATTTGGAACGGTGATTCTATCTGCGCCGGTTTTGCGGTTACGGGAAACTGGGCAACCAGAATTGCGGAGAAAAATGGC
>JAZNIA010000079.1:0-1556 GCA_045577195.1 Congzhengia sp. | reverse complement strand
AAAACCCACGCGGTGGCGGCGAAGCTTTTAGAGCGTGGCATCAATCACAGACGGATTACGCAGATTCTTTATGATACGGTCAAACAGGAAAAACTGATTTTTCTGGGCAAAGCCGCAGAAAGAATCGAATTTTTTGCAGACGGAAAAATTGCTATGCTCAGATGCCCCGAATCTTTTTTGGCAGAGTATGACTTAAGCTATGACGATGTGGAGGAGCTTCCAAACCTTGCAAACCGCATTGATGGGGTTTTGGCATCGGTTTTGGTTAAAGACAGAGACGAAACATCAAAACGTGTGAGCCTGCGCGGAAAAGATGTGTTGGATTTATCCTGCTGTGCCAGCGAGTTTGGCGGCGGCGGGCACAAAAATGCCGCGGCGTTTGTTGCCGAGGGCGATATTGAAGCGAGCCTCAATAAGCTCATTACTATTTTAGAAAAAGGCTTGGTAGAACAACATGTTTGAAGCAAACTTAAAAACCATCGAACTGTTTACAGACGGCGCCTGCAGCGGAAACCCCGGAAAGGGCGGCTACGGCGTCGTTTTAAAGTATAAAGGACACGAAAAAGAGCTTTCCGGCGGGTATCGCCTTACCACCAACAATCGTATGGAGATTATGGCGGTTATTGCAGGACTTTCTGCGTTAAACGAAACCTGCAACGTGCACCTTTACAGTGACAGCAAATACGTCATTGACGCAATCGCTCAGGGTTGGGTGTACAAATGGGAGGCAAACGGCTGGATGCGAAACAAAAAAGATCCCGCCGTAAACGTAGACCTCTGGGAACAGCTTCTGGTGCTTTTAGATGCGCATAACGTGGAGCTACACTGGGTCAAGGGCCATGCGGGTCATCCGGAAAATGAACGGTGTGACCGCCTGGCGGTTGCAGCTGCCGCGGCAGAAAATCTACAAGAGGATGAAGGATACATATCGGAGGAAAACTAAACGATGTATTTTGATACACACACCCATTTAGACGACGAGAAGTTTGATATAGACAGAGAAGAGGTTATTGCTTACTTAAAAGAAAACCGAGTATCTTTGGCGGTGAACATCGGCTCGGATTTCGCCTCCTCTCAGGCAAGCATTTCGCTTGCTGAGCAGCACGAGTTTATTTACGCTTGCATCGGCGTGCACCCCGGCTCAGTCGGGGAAATGACGGAGCAGGATTTAGAAAAACTAGAAAGGCTGGCGCGCCATGAAAAGGTGGTTGCCATCGGCGAAATCGGGCTGGACTATCACTACGACGGACCGGACCGCAAAACGCAACAGTATTGGTTTGACAAACAGCTCAATCTTGCAAAAAAAATGAATCTTCCCTATGTGGTGCATGACAGAGAAGCCCATGCCGACACTTTAGACATCATCAAAAAGTCGGGGTATTTTCGCGGCGTGATGCACTGTTTTTCCGGTAGCGTGGAAATGGCAAAAATTATGCTGGATATGGGCTTTTATATTTCTATTGCCGGACAGGTGACCTTTAAAAATGCACCAAAGGTGCAGGAAGTTGCATCCTTTGTGCCGCTTGATAAACTCTTAATTGAAACAGATAGCCCAT
>JAZNIA010000078.1:0-14989 GCA_045577195.1 Congzhengia sp. | reverse complement strand
TCATCCTGCATATCTTCTGCAAGATCGTCAAAATCAACATCTGACTCTTCCATTTCCTTTGCAACGCTCTTCGGAATCATCTTTTCGAGGTATTTTCCATTTCCTGTTTCAGCTGCTTTTATAACATTGTCAATCGGGTCTGTATAGGAGCTTCCAAATACAATGGAAAAGAGAAGCACCAGAACCAAAACAAGTGCGCCGCCGGCAACCGCAAACTTGAGCCAGGGCGTTTTTGCGTCAATGCTTGCAAGCTTGCTGCGCAAATCATCACCGCTAGGTGCGGCAGCTGTATTAAAGTAATCCGAAACGGTATGCTCTACCGTCTCGTCCGGTGCTTGAGGCGTTGTCTCGGATGCTGTAGACGCCGCCTCAACCTCTACCGGAGCAGGCTCTATCGGCGTTTCCTCAGACGTTTCCGGCATGCTGACTTGCCAGCCGCATTTGTCACAAAATTTCGCATTTTCAGGTAAGTTGTTTCCACATTTTCCACAGAACATAATGAGTCCTCCTAAATATAATAATTTTTTATAACATTTTCTTTAGTCAATCTGTGCACCGCAGGTTGTGCAAAAACGCGCACCTGCAGGATTTTTGTGCCCGTTGGGACAAATTACTTCCGCCGCTTCCGCTTTGGATGCAGCCGGTTCTGCCGGCACTTCTTTTGTCTGCTCGCGCTTTGCTGCCATAGCATCAAGCTGCTCCTGCAGCTGACGAACGGTTTCGTTGCGTTTTTGAATCTCCAGACAAAGGTTAATGAGCTCTTCCGGAAGCATTGCACCTGACATATATATATTAAAGGTCTGCTGACCCAAATATTCCGCCAAACGCTTTTTTTCTGCCTCTGCTTCGTTGATTTCCATATGAATTTTCGTTTTGCTCATCACATCTTTTGAACTCTCACGAATCGTTGATGCGCCCTTATTGATTCCGGACATCACTTTACCCAAAAAATCAGCCATGGTTTTTACCCTCTTTCGTCATTTTCTTTCCTTATTTTTATTTTACGATACCAAAGATACGTTACTTCCCTTTTATCATATCATTTACAAGCAAAAATGTCAATTGCAGAAAAAAATTGTCGACTCTTTAGCATCAAAAAACACCTGAAAATTTCTTCGTTTGACAAACTCTGATTTGTGTGATATGATAAATTTATCAACAATGAAATGGGGATTTTTTATGCAAATCAAAGAATCTGCCGAAAATTATTTAGAGGCAATCTTAGCGATAAAACGAAAAAAAGGTTCTGTTAGAAGCATTGATATAGCCAACCATTTGGGCGTTTCCAAGCCCAGCGTATCCGTGGCAATGAAATCCTTTCGAGAAGAGGGGTATATTTTGGTTGACGCAAACGGCGAAATTACACTGACCGATAAAGGAAACTCCATTGCCGAAAAAATCTTTGAGCGGCATCATATCATTGCAAAAGCACTGATGGCCCTGGGGGTAGATGAGATAACAGCATACGAGGACAGCTGTAAAATCGAGCACGACATCAGCAACCGCAGCTTTGAAAAAATCAAAGCCTTTCTCCTCCGCCATTCATAAAAGAAAGCGACTGCGCGAAACAGAAAATGACTGTTTCGCGCATTTTTTGTGCAAATTATACAAATCTTGACCAAAAATATTGTAAACTATATTTTATTTGACGAAAAAGGATTTTCATATCTGCACACCGAAAAAAGTATTATATAGATAAATCGCCATCGGGCGAGAACAGATTATAGGAGGACTACGAATGTACGATTTTAAAACAAGAGACATCAGAAATGTTTGCCTGATGGCACATGGAAACGCAGGAAAAACAACCATGTGCGAATCGCTGCTCCATAAGGCAGGCGCAATTGACCGCCGCGGCAGAATCACAGAAGGAAACACCGTTTCCGACTACGACCCGGAAGAAACAAAGCGCAAAATTTCTATTTCCACATCGGTTGCACCGCTGGAATGGAATAACGTTAAAATCAACATCGTGGACACCCCCGGATATTCTGACTTTGTAGGAGAAATGATTGAGGGCGTTCGTGTTTGCGGTAGTGCCGTAATTATGGTCAGCGGCAAATCCGGCGTCAGCGCAGGTACGGAAAAGGCATGGAAAATGGCAAAGGAAAAGGACATCCCCGTAATTTTCTTTGTCAATAAGCTGGATGACCCGAAAGCGAACTTTACACGCGTTGTTGGTGAACTCAAAGAAACCTTTGGCAAATCCGTTGCACCGCTTCTGCTTCCCATCCGCGATGGCGAAAATCTCACAGGCTTTGTAAACATCGCTACCATGCGCTCGAAAAACTTTGCAGACGACGGCACAATTACATACGGTGAAATCCCCGAAGATATGAAAGATTTGGCGGAAGAACAGCGCGCACTCCTATTGGAAGCCGTTGCAGAGACCAATGATGAATATCTGGAAAAATATTTTGCCGGCGAGGAGTTTACGGACGAAGAAATCAACTACGCCATCAAATACGGTTTGAAATACGGTACGATGGCGGCTGTTTTGTCCGGTTCCGTGGCAAAAGGAATCGGTGTGGAATTTTTATTGGACGCAATCGTAAAATATCTGCCCGCACCCGATGAGGTGTTCCTGCACCGCGCAACACTGAAAAATTCGCAGACCCCCATAGAAATCATCTGCGACAAGGACAAAGCGCCCATTGTGCGGATTTTTAAAACCGTGGTAGACCCCTACTACGGCAAGCTTTCCTACTTTAAGGTAATGGCAGGAACCATCGAGGCAGACTCTGTTTTATATAATGCAGACAGAGAAAAAACAGAAAAAATCGGCAAGCTCTATGTGGTTCGCGGCAAAAAGCTGATTGAGGTTCCAAAGCTTTATGCAGGTGATATTGGTGCTGTGACAAAACTGACCGTTACGGAAACCTGCGACTGTTTGTGCTTAGAATCCGAACCCGTTATCATGCCAAAATTCCGGTTCCCGAAACCCGTGCTCTCCATGGCAATTGTGCCGAAAGCAAAGGGCGATGAAGACAAAATCAACAGCGGCTTAAAGAAGCTGATGCAGGAAGACCCAACCTTTAACGTTTACCGTAACCACGAAACGCACGAAACTGTGATTGAGGGTATGGGTGAGCAGCACTTAGACGTGGTGATGTCAAAGCTTGCGAATAAATTCTCCGTCAGCGCAGAGCTAACCTCCCCGAAAATTCCGTACCGCGAAGCAATCCGTAAACCGGTTGAGGCGGAAGGAAAGCATAAAAAACAGTCCGGCGGACACGGACAGTACGGTCACGTTAAAATTGCCTTTGCACCGGGTGAGGGTGAGGGCTTAACCTTTGAAGAAAAGGTGTTTGGCGGAAGCGTTCCGAAAAACTACTTCCCTGCAGTTGAAAAGGGTTTGCAGGAAAGCATGGTGCATGGCGTTTTAGCCGGGTACCCCTTGGTAAACTTAAAGGCTACCCTGCTTGACGGTTCCTACCACGCAGTTGACTCTTCCGAGCTTGCCTTTAAAACGGCAGCAAGCCTTGCATACAAAGCCGCAATGCCCCAGGCAAATCCCGTCCTGCTTGAGCCAATCGGCTCCCTTGCAGTTACCGTGCCCAACGACTATACCGGCGATGTAATCGGAGACTTAAACAAACGCCGCGGAAGAATCTTAGGCATGACGCCGCAGGAAGGAAACGACACATTAATCGAAGCTGAAGTGCCTTTTTCTGAAATGGGTCGCTACGTGGTTGACCTTCGCGCCATCACAAACGGCAGAGGGGAGTTCACCTTTGAATTCTCCCGCTACGAACAAACACCGCCCGATGTGCAGGAAAAGGTTGTACGGGAACATAAAGAATAAAAATAAAAATACAAAAACAAATAAGTGGCTGTAGCAATGTGCTACAGCCACTTTTCTTCTTTTAGGCTTTTTTCTTTGAAATATTGACTTTGGGGCAACTTTGCCGTATAATAAATTTATAAACTTATTACGAAATGAGGCGTTTTATATGAAAATCAGAATCGGAATTGCAGGATACGGCAACCTAGGAAAAGGCGTCGAGTGCGCCATTGCCAAAAATGATGACACGGAGCTTTTCGGCGTTTTCACCAGAAGAAACCCGTCTGACTTAAAGACGCTCACTGGTGCCAAGGTTTTTCATATGGACGAAATTGAAGCACACAAAAAAGATATTGATGTTTTAATCATCTGCGGCGGAAGTGCAACGGATTTACCGAAACAGACACCCTCATTGGCTGCGCACTTTAATGTGGTTGACAGCTTTGATACCCATGCAGCGATTCCCGAGCATTTTCAAAATGTAGATTGCGCTGCAAAGAAGGCTAGCAAGGTTGCGATGATTTCCGTTGGCTGGGATCCCGGTATGTTTTCCTTAAACAGACTCTATGCGCAGGCAATTTTGCCCGACGGAAACGACTACACCTTCTGGGGTAAGGGCGTGAGCCAGGGTCACTCGGACGCAATCCGCAGAATAGATGGTGTTTTAGACGCAAGGCAGTACACCGTTCCCGTTGAAAGCGCTTTAGAGCGGGTTCGCGCAGGAGAAAATCCCGAACTCACCACCCGCCAAAAGCATGTAAGAGAATGCTTTGTTGTGGCAAGAGAGGGCGCAGATACAGCTAAAATCGAGCACGAAATTAAAACCATGCCCAACTATTTTGCTGACTACGATACCACGGTGCACTTTATCACAAAAGAGGAGCTTGACCGCGACCATAGCGGTATTCCGCACGGCGGTTTTGTGATTCGTTCCGGAAAAACAGGCTTAAACGGCGAGCATAGCCATATCATCGAATACAGCTTAAAGCTTGATTCCAACCCCGAATTTACCGCATCTGTTTTGGTTGCTTATGCCCGCGCCGCATACAGAATGAATCAAGAAGGGTTAAGCGGTTGTAAAACCGTGTTTGACGTAGCTCCCGCATATCTTTCTCCCAAATCGGCAGATGAGCTACGACACAATTTACTGTAAAAAATAATAAGAAAATAAGCCATGTTTTCTATGCAAGAAAACATGGCTTATTGTATATTATACCAATCGAGTAATTGTTGTAAATAAAAAGCATATCAAAATTCCCATAAGAGAGGGAATTGCTGCAACCAGAATGGTCCACTTGATACTCCCCGTCTCCTTTTTTACGGTAATAAGCGTTGTTGAGCAGGGCCAGTGCAAAAGAGAAAACAGCATAACGTTAATTGCCGTGACCATCGTCCAGCCGTTATCTTGAAAAATTTGTTTTAAGGCATTCAGGTCTGTCATTTCGACGAGCGTTCCACCGGAAAGATATGCCATCAGCATAATGGGAACCACTGTTTCATTGGCAGGAAAACCTAAAATGAATGCTGTTAAAATGACGCCATCCATACCGATTGCTCTTCCAAAAGGGTCTAAAAAGCTACTGCAAATTGCAAGCAGTGTTTCGCCACCAACCGTCAGATTTGCCAACAGCCATACCACAAGCCCCGCCGGCGCAGCAACCAACACCGCTCTTCCCAGCACAAAAAGCGTGCGGTCAAAAATGGAGCGAACCAAAACCCTGCCAATTTGCGGTCTTCTGTAAGGCGGCAGTTCTAATGCAAAAGAGGAAGGTACGCCGCGCAAAACCGTCATGGATAAGAGCTTTGACACCAAAAAGGTCATGATGATGCCAAACAAAATAACCCCAAACAGTACCAATGCGCTATATATCGAGCCTATTGTGCCGGCAGAGGTAACTAGGAAAATAGAAATCAGTGCAATCAGCGTGGGAAATTTCCCGTTGCAGGGCACGAAACTATTGGTCAGCACTGCAATAAGTCTCTCTCGCGGCGAGTCGATAATTCTTGCACCAACAACTCCCGCCGCGTTACAGCCAAAACCCATACACATCGTAAGTGCCTGTTTACCACTACTGTTGCATTTGCGAAAACATTTGTCCAGATTAAACGCCACGCGCGGAAGATACCCCGCGTCCTCCAAAAGCGTAAACAGTGGAAAGAAAATTGCCATAGGTGGCAGCATGACCGAAACCACGCGCGTAACCATGCGGTATATTCCAAACACAAACCCCTCTATGAAAATGTCGGGGATACCTATGGATTGCATTGCATACGAAAGCCATTCCTCCGTTTGAAAGAAAAAACGACTCAGTAGCTCCGAGGGGTAATTCGCGCCGGCAATGGTAAGCCAGAGCACAATAAAAAACATAAGTCCCATTACAGGAAATCCCATTTTCCCCATCAGTACACGGTCGATTTTTCTGTCCCGTCCGAAGCAGACGGTTTTTTCTGATTTTACGGCAACATGCGCAATTTTTTCTGCACGCTGAACCGTTTTTGCTACCAACCGTTCCGCTACGCTTTTTTGTTCTATCCCCTGCCCCTTGAGCGTATGATATACGTCTTGAAGCACCGGTTGGATAGTCTCTGATACATCCTCTTCCAAATATGTCTCTACTTTTTGTATCGCATCTACGTCATTTTCCAAAATCTTTAATGCAAGCCAACGCGGATTAACCTTTTTTTTGCAAACCCCGCTTAAACTTTCTGTTAAGCTGCATATGGCAGTCTCCAACTCTTCCCCATATCGCACAGGCGTGATACAGCGCGGGCTTTGGTGTGCTACTTCCATGATGCGTGTTTTTAATTCTGCATATCCATAATTGCGTATTCCTTTGCGCTTGATTGCAGTGCAGACAACCGGCACACCCAAAAGACACTCCAGCTGACTTGCATGCACCGATATTTTTTTCTTGTCTGCCTCGTCCATCAGGTTGACACACACGATTACATTTGCTGTAATTTCAAGCATTTGCAATACCAAAATCAAATTTCGTTCTAAACACGTTGCATCGCAAATCACAACTACAGCATCATAGTCTCCAAAGCAAACAAAGTCCCGTGAAACTTCTTCCTCTGCTGATTGCGCCGTCAAAGAATAACAACCGGGCAAATCTATAACCGACACAGTTTTGTTCTGATATGTATAGGTTCCGCTTGCACCTGTCACCGTTTTACCGGGCCAGTTGCCGGTATGCTGATGCATACCGGTTAAGCTGTTGAACACTGTGCTTTTTCCCACATTTGGATTTCCTGCCAACACAACGCGTATATCAAAGAGGTTCTCTTCCGTTTCTAAAAAAGAATCCACCGCACCGCGTCCCGTGGAATTCTTTGTTAAACCCATCGTGCCACCTCCTAAACCCAGCAGGGCGGAAGTCTCCGCCCTAAGTCTCATTTTACATGTATATGAACAGAATCTTCTGCCCGCAGCGCAATGACTGCACCGCGAATGGCATATGCAGTGGGGTCTCCAAAAGGACTTCTTTGCAAGCAGTGCACTTTAGTTCCTGAAATCAGTCCCAAATCCTGCAGTCTGCGCTTTAAGCCCAATTCGCCCGAAAGCGCGCAAACCTCGCCGCATTCTCCCGGTGAAAGCTTTAACAAAACGCGGCTCTCCATCTAGAAATCAGCTCCTTAGATTTATGCTGGTTTTAAAAAAATCTTCTCAATCTCAATATATGCTCCCCTTTCTCATTGGTGCGGATATAAAAATTTTTATACTTTTGAAAATACTATTGGATTTTACACAAAAATATGGTATAATAAATACAATTCTTGATGAGAATAATTTAAACAATCAGGAGGAAGCAAATGGAAAACAAGTATTATCAACCGGAATTAGAGACCATGGCGCCAGAGCAAATCCGCGCGCTGCAGTCGGAGCGTTTGGTCAAACAGGTACAGCATGTGTGGGACAATGTGCCCTACTACCGCAAGCTAATGGAAGAAAAGGGTGTTACACCGGCAGATATTAAAGGCGTTGACGATCTACATAAGCTGCCCTTTTTAACAAAAGCAGATCTTCGTGACGCTTATCCTTACGGTCTTTTGGCAAAACCCCTTTCAGACTGTGTCAGAATCCAATCTACCTCCGGCACAACAGGAAAACGCGTTGTAGCCTTTTATACACAAAACGATATTGACCTTTGGGAAGACTGCTGCGCCCGCGCAATCATGGCGGTTGGCGGCACAAAGGACGATGTTTGTCAGGTTTGCTACGGCTATGGATTATTTACCGGTGGTCCCGGATTAAACGGTGGCTCGCACAGAGTCGGCTGTCTGACCCTGCCCATGTCATCTGGCAACACAGACCGTCAGATTCAGTTTATGATGGATTTGGGTGCAACCATTTTGTGTTGTACACCGTCTTACGCTGCATATATCGGCGAAAGCTTAAAAGAGCAGGGCTATAAGCCGGAAGACAATAAATTAAAAGCAGGCATTTTCGGTGCAGAACCCTGGACCGAGGAAATGCGTCGCGATATTGAAGCTTCTCTGGGCATTAAGGCATACGATATTTACGGTTTAACCGAGACCAGCGGCCCCGGTGTATCCTTTGAATGTCAGGAACAAACCGGCATGCACATTAACGAAGACCATTTTATTGCCGAAATCATCGACCCCGACACGGGTGAGGTGCTCCCTGAGGGCAGCAAGGGCGAACTGGTGTTTACCGCTATCACAAAAGAAGCATTCCCGCTGATTCGTTACCGCACAAGAGACATTTGTGTGCTCTCACGCAAAAAATGCTCCTGCGGCAGAACCTTTGTCAAAATGACGAAGCCTATGGGCAGAAGTGACGATATGATGATTATCCGCGGTGTAAATGTGTTCCCCTCTCAGATTGAAACAGTTCTGTTAAAAGAGGGCTATTCTCCCAACTATCAGATAGTCGTTGACCGTCAAAATAACAACGATACCCTGGACGTAAATGTTGAGCTTGCGCCGGAAATGTTCTCCGACACCGTAAGATCTGTAACAGACAGGGAGAAAAAGCTGGCAAGCGCAATTCAGACCATGCTGGGTATCAAGCCCGTTGTGCATCTGGTTCCGCCGAAAACCATCACCAGAAGTGAAGGAAAAGCGGTTCGCGTGATTGATAAAAGAAAGTTGATTTAACAAAAGGGAGGTTTTACTATGACCATCAGCCAGTTATCTATTTTTGCAGAAAACAAACCCGGCGCAATCGCTGAAATTACGGACGCTTTGGGCGCAGCAGGCGTGGATATTCGTGCAATGTCCATTGCTGATACCTCAGACTTTGGTATTTTCCGCTTAATTGTAAATCACGCCGAAGAGGCAAAAACAGCCTTAACAAATATCGGTTGCATCGTTTCGGTTACGCCGGTTATCGCAGTGATTATCCCCGACAATCCAGGCGCACTGAACGAGATTTTGAAGCTGTTTTCTGAAAACGACGTAAATGTTGAATACATGTACGCATTCGTTACTATGTCAAAGCAAAATGCTTACGCCGTGATTCGCGTTGAGGATAATGACAGTGCAGTAAAACTCCTGACAGAAAAAGGCATTAAGCTTTTAACTGACGAAGATATTCAAAAACTCTAAACAGTCCTATAACAAACAAAAGGGCGGTCAACGGTTTTTTGGTTGTACCCCCCTTTCTAGTCTTTTTAATTAAAATAATCCAAATCCGCCGTACGTCACAACAAGGGTTGCAAATACAATTGAAACCATGGACAAAAGCTTAATCAAAATATTAACGGAAGGACCAGCAGTATCTTTAAAGGGGTCACCAACGGTGTCACCCACAACGGCTGCTTTGTGGTTTTCAGAACCTTTGCCACCAAAGTTACCTGCTTCAATATATTTTTTCGCATTGTCCCAGGAACCACCGGAGTTTGCCATCATGATTGCCAGAACAAAACCGGAAACCAGCGCGCCCGCCAGCATACCAACAACGCCGTTGCAGCCCAAAACCAGACCGACAACAATCGGAGCCAAAACGCCCAGTGCCGCAGGAGCAACCATTTCTCTTAATGAAGATTTGGTACAAATGTCAACACAGGTCGCATAATCTGCCTCAACGCCCTGCTCGCCCTGAAGCAATCCCTTAATTTCTTTAAACTGTCTTCTAACCTCAACAACTACCTTGTGTGCCGCGCGGCCAACCGCCTGCATCGTCATTGCCGAGAACAGGAACGGCAACATTGCGCCAACGAAAAGGCCGATTAAGGTTGCGGGATTTGTAATGGAAAGATTGAGCACTTCTGGATTGATTTTGGTAACTTCGTCTGTGTAAGACACAATCAGCGCCAAGGCAGTCAGCGCCGCAGAACCGATTGCAAAGCCTTTTCCGGTTGCTGCCGTAGTGTTACCCAGAGAATCCAGCGCATCGGTACGTTCTCTTACTTCACCGGGCAAGCCGCTCATTTCCGCAATACCGCCTGCGTTATCCGCAACGGGGCCGTATGCGTCAGTTGCCAGGGTGATACCTAAGGTTGCTAACATACCAACTGCAGAAAGACCAACGCCGTATAAGCCCTGCTCAAAGGAGCCTGCGCCGCCTGCAAAATAGTAACTTGCTAATACGGAAATACCGATAATCACAACGGGAATCGCTGTAGAACGCATACCTAGCGCCAAGCCATCAATGATAATTGTTGCAGAGCCGGTTTCAGAAGAACCGGAAAGCTTCTGCGTGGGTTTATAGGAATCAGAGGTGTAAAACTCGGTAAAGAACCCGATTAAGACACCTGCCAAAAGGCCGGACAATACTGCACCCACTAAGCCAACCTGATTCGGCATTAACAAAAGAATCAGCGCGAGGCTTGCCAAAGCTGCAATAATTGCAGCGGTGTATGTTCCCTTACGCAAGGAACCAAGAAGCATTTTCTGGCTTGCGCCCTCTTTTGTGGATACAAAAAACGTAGAAATGACAGATGCAACAATGCCAACTGCTGCAATCAGCATCGGAAGCAAAACGCCGTTGATGCCGTGTCCGGCTGTAACTGCCAAAGCACCGCAGGAAATAATAGAACCAACATAAGACTCGTAAAGGTCAGCGCCCATACCGGCTACGTCACCCACGTTGTCACCCACGTTGTCAGCTATTACTGCAGGGTTTCTCGGGTCATCTTCAGGAATGCCCGCTTCTACCTTGCCAACAAGATCTGCACCTACATCGGCAGCTTTTGTAAAGATACCGCCGCCTACTCTTGCAAATAGTGCCATGGAGCTTGCGCCCATACCAAAGGTGAGCATTGCAGGCATAATTTCTTCAACCGAAAGCTGGAATCCGAATTTTAACAGAATAAACCAAACACTAATATCAAGCAAACCCAAACCAACAACGGTCATACCCATAACCGTACCGGAGGAAAAGGCAATCTTGAGTCCCTTGTTTAAACCTTGCATTGCGCCGTTTGCTGTACGGGAGTTTGCATAGGTTGCAATCTTCATACCAACAAATCCGGAAAGCCCGGAGAAAAATCCACCACTTAAAAAAGCAAACGGAACAAAGGGCGTTAAAAATCCGAGCACTGCTAAAACAGAAAGGAGTATCACCATAACCAAAAAGAAGATTCCAACTGTCTTATATTGGCGTTTTAAATACGCCATTGCGCCACTTCTGATTTTTGCAGAGATAGACGCCATAGCTTCTGTTCCCTCAGATAGGTTTTTTACAGCAAAGAACTTGTACACTGCAAAAATCAATGCCAGAACTGCTGCACCCAGTACAAAAAATGGTGCGTAATTTCCCATCATAAAAATCCTCTCCTTCAAAAAATTAAAATGTCTGTTATTAAAAGACCTATTTTCTGTCTCTTAATGTATTTATTATACCACCATAACCATGAATTGTAAACACATTTTTTGGTTTTCTTGCCTCATACCGATTGAAACTTTCTGTTCTTTATGGTAGAATAGATACAACACATTAGAAAAGGGATGGGCTATGAAAGCATTTACGATTACCAAAAACGATGCAGGGCAAAGAGTCGACAAATTTTTAATCAAGCTTTTAAAAACCATGCCGAAAAGTCTGGTTTATAAATCTCTGCGCAAAAAACGTGTCAAAGTAAACGGTAAGCGTGCCACGGAGTCACAAATTCTAAACGAAGGCGATTTACTGGAGGCTTATATCAACGACGAGTTTTTTGAATTGCCCGAAGAGCCACAGGAATTTTTAAGGTTATCTTCTGCCCCCTTAGACGTGGTGTATGAGGACGAAAATCTTTTGATATGCAACAAACCGCAGGGGCTGAGTGTGCATGCGGACGAGTCCGCTACGCCGGACACCTTAATCAATCGCATCAAGCGGTATCTGTATGACAAAGGCGAATTTCGTCCAAATGAGGATATGACCTTTTCTCCCGCCTTAGCGCATCGCATCGACCGCAACACCGCAGGTTTGGTGATTGCCGCGAAAAACGCAGAAAGTCTTCGGATTCTTTGTGAGAAAATCAAACAGAAGGAAATCAAAAAATACTATCTTTGCATCACCTGCGGTCATCTGCCAAAAAAGAGCGATACACTGCACGCCTTTCACCAAAAGGACGAAATGCAAAAGCTCGCCCGCATTTATCAGGAGCAAAAGCCCGGCAGCAAAGAAATTATTACAAAATACAAGGTTTTAAAACAGTATCAAAACCATGATTTAGCGGAGATTTCTCTGATTACAGGGCGCACGCACCAAATTCGTGCGCACATGGCGTTTATCGGCTGTCCGCTGCTCGGCGACGGAAAATACGGCCATTTGGGGAAAAAACCGCTTATCACAAGGCAGGCGCTACTGGCTTATAAACTGCGTTTTTCCTTTATAACAGAAGCAGGCATTCTTTCATACTTAAACGAAAAAGAAGTTGCAATTTCTTCGCCTGTTTTAGTACCGAAACAGATAGAAGAATTGCTCTAAAAGGAGAAGATCGGATGGAAAATATCAAAAAAATTGCAAGTTTTGAAGCAGACCACACAGTAATTGTGCCGGGACTTTACATTTCCCGAACAGACGGAGATATTACAACATACGATTTACGGACCAGAAAACCAAACGGCGGAGATTATATGGATCATCGCACGATGCATTCCGTGGAGCATATGTTTGCAACCTACGTGCGAAGCTCAAGTCTCGGTCCGGATATTATCTATTTTGGTCCTATGGGATGTCAGACGGGATTTTATCTGCTCGTGCGAAACGCTGACAACGAAACCGTGAAATCTGTGATTATGGAAACTTTGGAAAAGATTATTTTGCATACAGGCGAAATGTTTGGCGGCACAGAAATCGAGTGTGGAAACTATCAAAACCTCGATTTAAACGATGCAAAAGCTGAGTGCATCCGTTACCTCGATGTTTTGAAAAACGACAAAAACAATTTTCAATATCCGAAGGGGGAAGAAAAATGATTGGAATTATTGGTGCAATGGGCATTGAAATCCGTGCTTTGTCTGATATGCTGGAAAACAGGAAAAGCGAAACCATTTCCGGCGTAGAATTTATGCGTGGCACAATTCACCAAAAAGAGGTTGTTTTAGCTGTCTGTGGTGTTGGTAAGGTCTTTGCCTCCATTTGCGCACAGACCATGATTTTAAAGTATGCACCGGATTTAATCATCAATACCGGTGTTGCCGGAACTCTTTCCGACAAGCTCTCTATCGGGGATGTTGCAGTTGCTTCCGATGTAGTGCAGCATGATATGGACACGTCTCCTTTAGGCGACCCCGTTGGACTGATTTCAGGCATCAATGTGGTACATTTCCCCACTGATCCTGGCACAGTATGTGCATTTGAAGCGATACTGGCGGATAAAAAAATAAATTATTTAACCGGCACCATCGCCTCCGGCGACCAATTTCTAGCTTCTCCCGAGGTAAAAAAACGGATTGTTGAAAATTTTTCTGCTATCGCAGGTGAAATGGAAGGCGGGGCAATCGGGCATGTTTGTTATGTGAATAATGTGCCTTTCTGCGTACTCCGCGCCATTTCCGACTGTGCTGATGGGTCAGGCGCTGAAAACTATTTTGAGTTTTTAGAAAAAGCTGCGCAAGCTGCGGTATCGGTCATGGATGCATATTTAAAAGAGTAATATACATTATAAAAATCGGATACAACGTAAGTTGTATCCGATTTTTTCTTCTGTAAATACGAAAAACGCATCGTTTCGCAAGGAAACGATGCGTAAATTCGTAATGTTTATATTTGCTATCAAACGCTTCTAACTACTTTATTAGAACGAAGGCATCTGGAGCAAACATGCAATGTTTTCGGTGTACCGTTTACAACTGCTTTCACAGTTCTAATGTTCGGCTTCCAGGTTCTGTTGCTTCTTCTGTGAGAATGGCTGACCTTGATACCAAACGTAACACCTTTTCCGCAAATTTCACATTTAGCCATTTATTGCACCTCCATATACTTTACGAAAATTCTCTCAATACTTAAAACAGCAAATCTTATTATAACAGATTTTTTTGGAAATTGCAAGCATTTTTTTAAATATTTTCGTAAATTTAGTGAATCACACGCACCGAGTACACGCCTTCCACTGCGGAAAGAGGTCCTGCAATATCGTCGGCAACGTCGCCTTCGATGTCAATCATGGTGTATGCGTTCTCTTTTTTGCTCTTGTTGAGCATATTAGAGATATTAATTCCTTTCTCTGCCACGATGGTTGAGAGACTCGAGAGAATGTTCGGAATATTTTTGTGGGTTACTACGATTCTTGCACCACATCTGGGCATTTCGCAGTCCGGGAAGTTAACAGAGTTTTTTATGTTACCGTTTTCTAAGAAATCACGAAGCTGGCTTGCTGCCATCATCGCACAGTTGTCCTCAGATTCCGGTGTGGAAGCACCAAGGTGCGGGATCGCAATCACATTTTCCATAGAAAGCACGGCATCGTTGGGGAAATCGGTCACATAGCAAGCAACCTTTCCTTCTTCCAATGCCACCGCCATATGTGCATCGTTTACCAAAGAACCGCGGGCAAAGTTTAAGATGCGAACGCCATCTTTCATCTTTGCCAGTGTTTCGGAGTTAATGGTTCCGTTTGTCTTATCGTTTGCGGGCATATGCAACGTCAGGTAATCACTGTTTTCAAATACTTCATCCATGGAAGCTGCGTGAACGATGCCACTGGACAATCTCCAAGCTGCATCAACCGTCATAAAGGGGTCATAGCCAATTACCTTCATACCAAGGCTTTCTGCTGCGTTTGCCACCATAGCACCGATTGCACCAAG
>JAZNIA010000077.1:0-3694 GCA_045577195.1 Congzhengia sp. | reverse complement strand
CAATCGCACCGGTTTCCTTTGCTGCTTTTATGATAATATCTTTATCAATCGGTTTAATCGTTGCCATATTGATGACACGAACTGAAATACCCTCTTGTTTGAGCTGTTCTGCCGCATCCATTGCCTCGGGAACCATAAGGCCCGTTGCGATGATGGTTGCGTCTGTTCCCGCAACGATTTCCACACCCTTACCAATCTCAAATTTATAGGTTTCGCGGTCAAAAATCTCAGGAACAGCCAGTCTTCCAAAGCGCAGATACACAGGTCCATCGTGCTTGATTGCTGCTTCTACTGCTAAAATGGATTCTGCCTTATCAGCAGGGTTTAAAATGACCATATTGGGAATGGTGCGCATAATACCGATGTCCTCTAAGCACTGATGGGTTGCACCATCCTCTCCGACGGAGATGCCCGCGTGAGTTGCACCGATTTTTACATTCAGATTCGGGTAGCAAATGCCGTTTCTCACCTGTTCAAAGGCTCTGCCTGCTGCAAACATAGCAAAGGAGCTTGCAAACACAATTTTACCGCAGGAAGCCAGGCCTGCCGCCGTAGACATCATGTTTGCTTCTGCAATACCCGTGTTAAAGAAACGGTCGGGGAATTTCTTTTTAAATGTATCTGTTTTGGTGGATTTGGAAAGGTCTGCATCCAAAACGACAATATCGTATGTATCACCAAACTCAGCCAAAGCCATGCCATATGCTTCTCTTGTTGCTGTTTTTGCCATGATTTACGCCTCCTTCAGTTTCGCAATTTCTGCGTCCAGTTCTTCAATCGCCTGCGCATACTGCTCATCATTGGGCGCATTGCCGTGCCAAGCAGCATTATTTTCCATAAAGGAAACGCCTTTTCCCTTGACGGTGTTAAGCACAATCATGGTTGGTTTTCCCTTGGTTTCCTTTGCTTCCTGAATTGCATCTAGCATCTTTTCAAAATCATGACCGTCACACACAATAACATGCCAGCCAAAGTCAGCAAACTTCTTGTCGATGGGCAGAGGTGACATGACATCTTTGATATTACCGTCAATCTGCAAACCGTTATAGTCCACAAACGCAGTTAAGTTGTCCAGCCCATAATGCGGCGCATACATTGCAGCCTCCCAAACCTGGCCCTCCTGCAGTTCACCGTCACCCAAAACAGTGTATACTCGGTAATCTTTTTTATCAATTTTGCCCGCCAGAGCCATGCCGTTTGCCGCGCAAATACCCTGTCCCAGCGAACCACTGGACATATCCACACCCGGAATACTCTTCATGTCAGGATGTCCCTGCAGATAGCTTCCTGTTTTACGTAATGTAGAAACGTCTTCCTTCGGGAAATAACCGCGTTCTGCCAAAACGCCGTAAAGCGCAGGTGCGCAGTGCCCTTTCGAGAGCACGAAACGGTCACGTTCCGGGTCTTTCGGGTTTTTGGGGTCAATGTTCATAACCTCAAAATAAAGCAGTGTCAGTACATCAGCAATGGAAAGCGAACCGCCCGGATGTCCGGAAGCGGCAGCATGTACGCCGGTTAAAGCATGTTTTCTCACATTTGCTGCAGTCAGTTTCAGTTCTGTGATTCTTAGTTTGTCCAAGAATTTACAGCTCCTTTCCTAGATAAAATGTTTATTTTTTTAACTTATACAATCGGATATTTATAAAACCCTTCTCCTGTAACTTGTTTTGCCTGAGAGAAGATGATAAAGGCATTCTTGTCATGATTTTCTACGATGCGCTCCAGTTTCGGAAGCTCAAACCGTTTTACAACGCACATCAGCATGGTGCGGTCTTCCTTAATATACATACCACGTATATAAATCCCTGTTACACCGCGCTCCATTTTCTGCATAATCTTGTCTGCCAAAGCCTCGCTGTTTTTTGCAATCACATAAACAACCTTTGCCACATTCGCACCTGAAATCAGGTAGTCAATCAAAAACGCGTTGATAAACAGTGTTAAAATGCCCGCTAGTACCAGTTCCGTGTTGCGAAACAAAGCAGCACCGGCAGATATAATTACAAGGTCAATCAGCGTAATCCACTGGCCAAGGTCAACAGCAGAAATCAGTTTATGTCCCAAAGCTGCTAAAATATCGGTTCCACCTGTGGACGCGCCGGATAAAAAGACGGTTGCAAAGCCTATTCCAAGCATTCCGCCCCCGAAAATAGCTGCCATCAGGACGTTTCCCGTCAGACACGGCAGAAACGAAGTTGCATCGGTGAATATCGAAAACAGCACCGTTCCGTACAGCGAGCGGATACCAAAACCGCCTCCTAAGAAAACTGCGCCCAAAATAAACAGCGGAATATTGATCGCAAGCATCAGTATGCCTACCGGAAACCCCGTTACATGGTGCACGATAATGGCAATACCGGACGCACCGCCCGAAACAATCTCATGGGGCACCAAAAACAAGTTCAGCCCCAAAGATGCTACAAGCACGCCAAGTGCAGTCATTGCGTATATTTTTGCGATTTTGAGTACAGCTTTTCTTTTTTGCAAGCAAACCACTCCTAAGCGTTTGCCGCGTTGATGGCTGAAAAGCAAAGGTCTAAAAGCTCAAGCATCCGCTCAGTTTGCCCGGTCACATACAAGTAGCCAACCAGGCACTCAAGCCCCGTCGCCTGACGGTAGTCATTCATGTCGGCATGCTTTGGCACGGTATGAATATTGGTGTTTCGCCCACGCCTTAAAATTTCCGATTCCTCTTCGGAAAGGTGAGATAAAATACCGCGTGCCGCAATCGCCTGCGCCTTTGCTTTTACATAGCCTACGGCAATGTTATGTAGCTGGTATGCGGGACGGTTTCCCTGCGCCAAAACCTTTGTTCTGATATATTGTTCATACACGCTGTCCCCGACGAACGCCAGACTCAGGCTTGAAAGCTCGCGTACATCGGGCAACGCTTCTGATTTTAGAATGGAACGGATGTCCATAAAATCGCTCCGTTTCTATTTTTACTTTGCAATCATGCGGATTTTCATGCCCTGACGCGTATCAGCAACCTCGATGCCCATGGCGAGCAGCTCGTCGCGGATTGCATCTGCCTTCGCCCAATCTTTTTCTTCGCGGGCTTTCTTTCTTTTTGCAATCAGTTCTTTTGCTTCCTCCGGAATAGTATCCTCCGAAGAACGGTTAAATATACCCAAAACGCCGCCTAACTCACGCATGAAGGAAATCGCCGTTTCAAAAAGTGCCAACGCCCAGTTCTCCTTGTCCGCTGAGTTGAGGTATCTTGCCAAGTCAAACAGGGCAGAAATGGCGTCTGCTGTGTTTAAATCGTCATCCATTGCGCGGCAGAACTGGTCTTTGTATGCCAGAATTTCTTGTTTTACGGTTTCTTCCGCCTCGGTAAGGTCTCTCTTTTTCGCCTTGGTTGCCAAAAATTCTAAATTGTGCAGGCAGTTATACAAGCGGTCCAATCCCGCCTTGGACTGCATGAGCAGCTCGTCGGCAAAATTGATAACGCTTCGATAGTGCGCACTAAGCATAAAGAAACGGATTACTTCATAATCGTATTTTTTCGCCACATCGCGCACGGTAAAGAAATTGCCTTTGGACTTGGACATTTTCTCGTTATCTACGTTAATATATCCGTTGTGCATCCAGTATCTTGCAAAGGGCTTGCCCGTTGCGCACTCGCTCTGCGCAATTTCATTTTCGTGGTGCGGGAAAATCAGGTCCTGGCCGCCGGAATGAATGTCAATCG
>JAZNIA010000076.1:0-10647 GCA_045577195.1 Congzhengia sp. | reverse complement strand
ATGCTCCACCGATAAAACCGTATTCAAATCCGGGAAGCAAAACACCTCCGCTCGATATGTCAAGCACTGAAAATCCCGCACCTCTCGCCGCACGACTCAAGGACGGGTCCGCCGTGATAATGTGGTTGCCAAACACTGCTGAGGAGCATTTAGCGTACCCCTGATTGACGTGCACCAAGTGATAGTTTTGTGAAATGAGGGCATCTTTCAGCACGCTGTCCATAAAAGGAATATTTCCGAATGCAGTACGCTCGGATATCAATACATTATATGCAATATCCTGTGGGTAGTTCCGCGAAAGCTTTCGTTCACCGCAAAGAATCGGAAGGGACGGGAAATGCGTCTTATAATAAGAATACACGCTCGGTTCTGCAACATACACCTCACCAACGCGCACAAATGACATATCAGGATGCGCACTGACGCTTTGGGGCAAGCCCCCTGCGTTCATAGAAGGTATGATTTCATACCGGTTTCCCCAATGTGTTTGCGCGACAGACGCAAAACGATTGTCTATGATGAGCTTTCCCCGCATTTTATCGCCACCCCCTTGTGTTTTACCGAAAAATTCGATATAATTATTGTATCAGCATCAAAAACAAAAAGCAATAGGAGTTGATCAAAATGGTATATGTATTTTTAGCAGACGGTTTTGAAGAAATCGAAGCATTGGGCACGGTAGATATTTTAAGAAGATGCGACATCCCAGTTCAGACCGTTTCGATTACAGAGGATTTAACGGTCAAAGGCACGCATTCTATCTCCGTCATCGCAGACATCAGCATCAAAGACTTGCGTGAAGACGAGGTAGATGCACTGGTTCTTCCCGGCGGTCTTCCGGGCGCAGACAACTTAGAAAACTGCGCGCCTCTTTCCGCACTATTACTACAAAAAGCGCAGGAAGGGAAACTGCTGGCTGCAATCTGTGCTGCACCAAAGGTGTTGGGTGTTTTAGGACTCTTATCCGGTGTGAAAGCCACATGTTATCCGGGATTTGAAGCAAAATTGGTTGGTGCAATTACCAAACATAAAAAAGTTGTGTGTGACAAAAACGTCATTACCTCACGCGGTGCAGGCACAACACAGGATTTCGCAGAAGCGATTGCAACAGCGCTTGGAAAGGCTTCTTCTGCCCGTCGCATAATAAAAGCAATGCAATACTGATTTTTCCGTCATATCAAGTAAATTTCATCATAAAATAGGTAACAGCAAAAGCTTATGACACGCTGTTTGCCTGCGGATTGCGTGTTATTTAGTTTCGCAGGCAGAAAGGTATGTCATTATGAAAAAGCTGTTACCTGTTTTTTTATCTCTTGTGTTGGTATTTTGTGCGATACCTGCACCTGTTTCTGCAGAACCCGCACCACAAATGGAGCTTTCTGCAAAATCAGCACTTCTGATGGAGGCCTCCACGGGCAGAATTCTGTTTGAGCAGGCATCTCACGACCGTCTGCCACCCGCCAGTGTCACAAAAATCATGACAATGCTTTTGGTAATGGAGGCGCTGGATAACGGACAGTGTACCTTAGACGACCCCGTCCGAACCTCAGCTCTTGCCGCATCTATGGGTGGCTCACAGGTGTTTTTAGAAGAAAATGAAGAGATGAGCGTACACGAAATGCTCAAAGCTGTTGCTGTTGCATCCGGAAACGATGCTGCAGTTGCACTCTCTGAATTCATTGGCGGGTCACACGAAAATTTTGTTGCAAAAATGAATCAACGGGCACAAGAACTCGGCATGATTGATACGACATTTATTAACTGTAACGGATTAGATGACCCGAATCATTTAACCTCTGCCCATGACATTGCAATTATGTCGCGGGAACTGCTTCGTCACCCAAAAATTTATGACTATACCACCATCTGGATGGATAGCTTGCGAAACGGCTCCTTTGGGCTGGTCAATACCAACAAAATGATACGCTTCTACTCCGGCGCAACAGGTCTTAAAACCGGTTCTACCAGTGTTGCAGGATTTTGCGTCAGCGCAACGGCAAAACGCGATGGCATGGAACTGATTGCCGTGATTATGGGGTCTCCCTCCTCCAAAGAGCGGTTTGCCGATGCCACAAAACTTTTAGATTACGGTTTTGCAAACTATGCTATTTCAAATTCCTTGGTTCTCGAAGAGGAGCTACCGCCCGTTCTCGTGCAAAAGGGCGTTGTCCCCCATGTTGAAACCGGATTATCAGATGACTTTAACATTCTGCTGGAAAAATCAAAGTTATCCAGTATAGAAAAAAAGATTACGCTTCCTGACAGTATAAATGCTCCCGTGCGACTTCATGATAAAATTGGTGAGGTAGAATTTACGATTGACGGCGAAACCATTGGAAAAGCAGATATTATTGCAAAAACCGAAGCAGAAAGTCTGGGCGTATTTGGTATGATGAAAAAACTATCCAGCTATTTGTTTTTTGGGGAATAACAAAAAGGACTGCAGTTTCATTCTGCAGTCCTTTTTTATTTAATTTTGTTTTCTGACAAGCGCATATTCATCGCCATTTTGATAATACGGGCATTTTTTATACCGACTGCTCAGGAGCGTTACCATATCATCCTCGTCTAAATTGACGTCGCAAACATACTGTTCTTCCGTTTCGTCAAACACATAATTTGCACATTGCTGGCATAAAATGTCACTCATACCGTCTTCCCCTTTCGGCTTTGGAGCGGATGATGGGAATCGAACCCACAACCTCAGCTTGGGAAGCTGATGTTTTACCACTAAACTACATCCGCAAAAGCTGTGAGCAAGTCTGTAAGCCGGGTTCTGTATTCGATGATTATCTGTCTAGACCGTACATTACTGCACGGTTCAAGCCACCGCCAAACACAGGCACGTCGGGCCGACTTAGCCTGCATGAGCCAATACGGTGTTGCTTCGGATGGGGTTTACATGGCCGCTGCGTCACCGCAGCGCCGGTGAGCTCTTACCTCGCCTTTCCACCTTTACCTGCGCATTTGCACAGGAAGTCTATTTCTGTTGCACTGTCCTTAGAGTCGCCTCCACCGGGAGTTACCCGGCACCCTGCCCTGCGAAGCCCGGACTTTCCTCGTGAGAATCACTTCTCCCGCAATCATCTGACTTACTCAACTCTTTTATTCTACCACTGTTTCTGTTTTTTGTCAAGATTAGCGCCCTTGTAAGCAAGAAAAAAATGAAGAAAAGTGAAAAAAATGCTTGACAAACCAGAAGGAGTTTAGTATAATAGATTAAGTCAGCGAGTGTGCTGGAACTGGCAGACAGGCACGTTTGAGGGGCGTGTGTCTACGACGTACGGGTTCAAGTCCCGTCACTCGCACCAAAAAAGAAAGATATCCTTTTGGATGTCTTTCTTTTTTTATTAATCGAGGGGACTTGAACCCTAAGAGGGCTTACGCCGTAAAGCAAAAGTTGCCAGTGGCAAGTTTTGTAGGCGTAAGGTGCGCAGACGGGTACTGTGAGCCGCAGGCTCACGGTCGGCAAGCAGGCAAGACGCGCAGCGGCTGTGTCCCGTCACTCGCACCAAAAGCTGTGAAACCTTGAAACTACAGGCTTTGCGGCTTTTTATCATTTTTCGGGTTTATCAAGAGTTTAATTTTTGATTTGACTGATTTTTGACTGACTGGCACCTTGATTGTTGGATTTTTTAGAATGCTCGTATAACCAAAGAACGCAAAGCATATTGCTTTGCGTTCTTGATTTATTGTCTTCTTTGCAGTGCTCTTACTGTTTTTTCAATTTCGTCGACCAGGGCTTCTACATCTGCATCCGAACGAAAATCAATGGACACGGTAAATTCGCCTTCCGGTGGTTTTGGATTATGACCATGTGATGATTGCAAAAGCCAACGCTCTGCCGTTCCAGCCGCGCAACTTTCGTCTATCACGCGCCGTTCTTCCCTGCATGCCGCATTCTCTCTTGTCCAGATGTTGTCCAGAATCAAAGAAAGCTTGCAGGTACGGTATGCATCTAAAGACTTTCTTTGGCTTTCTGTTCCATAAAAGAGCGTATTTGCAGGATAGAAGTGATCGTATAAAATATTTCCCTCACCAAACCGCTTTTTGAGTGCATTTGCCAAGCGGTTTATTTTCTCACTATCTGTTTCCCAATTTAAGTTCTGCTGCTCATTTTCAAAGTCGTTTTCCCCGCGAAATCCGTTTTCAGGGTCATAATGTGCATAGGAAATGCCAACCAGGTAACGGTGTGTTGATTTTTTCCCGATAAAACTGCGAATTTCCTCAATCGACGCACCGGCATTTTCCGCATACAACTGGTTTAACTTACTGTAGCACGAATTCCAAGCCAGTGTGTGCTCGCCCTTTATCTGTTCCTCGCTATTCCACTCTTTTGGTGCATCGGGCGAATTAAACAGAACGCAGCAGTTTTCAAAGTCCACACTACGCATACGGTTTAATAGCTGCATCTGACTTACGCTGTGCACAATACGGTTTCGTTTGAGGAAAATCAGCGTCGGACAATCTGTCAGGTCTGCTTCACTCAGCTTGCTTCCCCAGGGAAGAATTTCGTATTCCTTTGTATCATCAAAGGCAGAAAGCGCATTTTGCAATTCCAACGCATCAAAGCTTTCTGCTGAATACGCTCTCGCACTACGGTCACACAAAATACGGAATTGCACATTTTCATTTTTGTGCATGGGAATGTAGTTGGAAAGGGAGAATTTCTGCTGATCCCGTTCGTCAAACACGCCTCTTGTATCCATTAAAAATTCCGTCAGCGCTTCTGCACCGTTTTGTTGCAAAATTACTGCATTTGCCAGCATCAGCGCAAAGAAGCCGTTGGTGATTGCTAAATCGTAATGGCATCGGCATTTTGCAGCCGCCTCGTGACTATTGGTAATTAAAATACATGTATTCAGGCTCTTTGTGTCTAATTTGCCTTTTGCAAAAAACGCGTCAATTTCCTGTTCCAATTCAGGCGAAATTGTATCCTGCTTCTGCAAAACAGCAATATGGAATTTTTTGCGCGTACCGCTTCTATGACTCCAGGTAAACAACTGCGCGCCCTCTTTGTCCAGCATACAGAAGCTATCAAACACTTCGCTCTGCAAAATTTCTTTAAACGCGCTGTAAAGCTCGTCGCAATCGTTTCCGTCCCAATCAGCGATGATTTTTAGCGAATCCCGTTCTTCTGCTGTAAATTCGGAATCCATATCCGTCTGCATCATTTCAATTCGACTGTCAAACACAGCGGTAGAATATCTGGTTTCCATTCTTTGCAGGAACTGGTTTCGCTGAATGGGCGTGATAAACTTGGAGAGTTCATCGTCTGACATCACATAAAGACACTCACGCGGGGATATGCCCCTTGCCGATGCAAAGCTGCGCAGCTCTAAAATTCTCGAACGGTCAAGACCATGGATATGCTTGTTTGCAATGCATACAATCTCTCGCGGCATACCGTATTTGATACGCGTGGAAAGGAAATAAATTGCAGATAATGCTTGCGCATCCTTGCAGACAGATACCGTTCCTAAGCTGCGGTAAACCGCCTCTAAATGGAAGCTGGCAACCTCTGCCAGACGCTCTAGGTCTCCGTTAATAATCTTGGTGAATTTTCCAAATTCCGTCAGTTCTCTGATTTCTTTAATGGTTTTACCGCAGGTCCAGTGATACAAAAGGACTGCGCGCATTGCTGCCTGCAGTTTTTTGTCCTCCGCACCGATATTGCTTTCGGACAAAAGGGTTGCCAGCTCACTGTTTTCCCACAGACGCGACTTCACAGCTTCCTGCTCATCTGGCGACAATTCCACATTGTCACCTATGATTTGCCGTTCCGGTAAAAGAATTTTAATCAGCGCCTTGCGAATCGCAAAGGTTGCTTTAAAGACAACTGTGTTATCCCGTACATTGCGCGGATAGCAAAGCATGGAGGAATGGTCAATTTCTTTATGCAGACAAATCCGGTATAAAATATCTAAAAGATATTTGTCAGAGCTGATGATTTCCCGCGTAATACCCGCAGGCATACCGCCCTCACTGTCTCCTTTTGTAAAATCCCAGTAAATATCAAGGCAGGTTTCCATGGAAAGTGCAAAAGGTGCAAGCGAGGTGCCCAAAAAGGTGAGCGAATATTGTTTATCATCGCCGCTCGCCGAACGCTGTCGCGCACTCTGTTTGTTTTCGTCCGCCAAATAATTGTCATAGAGGTGCACCTGCAGTTTTTCTGCGTCCAGCACCTTACCACCGCAAACCTTTGCTAAGCTTTTCTCATAAAGCTCCTGAACGTCTTTTGCCGCAAAGTTTGTTTGCTGGTCTGCACGGTTTGTCAATAAACTCAGATAATAAGGTGCCTGTTTTTCCTCGTCCGCATTTGTCAGCGCTGATTTAATTTCTTCGTTATTCTTTTCAAAGCCAACCCAATAACGGCTCTGTTCTCTTGAATTTTGTACAAACAGATAAGACACACCGCAGCGGTTGCTCTGTCCCAAACGGCCTGCGCGTCCAATGTAGTTTCTGTATTCCTGATTGGACAAAGGCTCATTTTCTCCTGCGCCGCGGGGAACGCTGCTGTCCACCATAATCATCACATCAAAAGGCATATTAACACCGATGGTCAGTGTTTCCGTTGCCACAATGGTTTTGATATTACTTTCTTTATTCTGGAACTCTTCTTCAATCAGTTCCCGCAGGTTGGTCGAGATACCCGCGTTATGATACCCGATGCCATAAGGCAAAAGCTCTACCAGTTTTTTTTGGTCCTCGTCCTGATCGCAGCCTGCCAGTTTTTGTGCAAACTCAGGATTTATATCTCCGGGTGTGTAGATGTCACGCAGTTCCTGTACCAGATATTCTGCCATGGAAAGGGTGTCACGCTGTCTGGCAACAAACACCAGCACCTTTGCGTCCGGCGTCTGTGCATACACATGCTTTACAACCGAAAGAAGCAGCAGTTTTTTGCGCTCGTATTCCCGCAGTTCATCACGGTATCCCGTTACCTGAATCTGCCCTTCCTCCTGCGTAATCTCGTCGCAGGATTGCTCGTTCTCACCCGGAATATGACGGAATTTATATCTTCCGTCAGGCAAAATGATATACTCTTTTAAGCCCACCGGGCGTTTCATACTCTTGATAATGGCAGTATCATCCGTATCCAGCCATTTTGCAATCATGCTTGTGCGGCAGTCGCAGGTGGCAAGACACATAATCCGCACCTCAGGCTTTACAGAGCGGGCAATTTCCAGCGCCATTTCCAGTTTCGGTCCACGCTCATCTTTGCTGAGCATGGAAAGCTCGTCCACCACAATTAAACTACAGCGATTTAAAATCTTGCTCTTCTGCTGGCTGAGCATCGCAAAAAACTTCTCATAGACGATAATTGCAACGTCATACTCACCGTTTATAATCCGCTCGTCATTGTCCTGATAGTCGCTACTGGAGCCGTATACCTTGTAGCCTAGCTCACTGCGTTCAATGTCTGCCTTAAACTGCTCTGTCCGTTCGCGCACCATAGCTTTTAACGGAACCAGAACAATCGCCTGCTGTTCACGACTCAATACGTCAATGATATTGAGTTCGGAAAGCAGTGTTTTTCCGGCAGAGGTCGCCCCCTGCACAATCAGGTTTCCAGCAGGCTCTTCATTCTCCCAAAACGCGGGATGGTTTAGTGCCTCTTTTTGGAGTGCCGTAAAGGAAAAGCTTGCATGTTCCGGCAAACGGCGCTCGAGCCGCGTTTTGATATTTTCTACAATCTTCGTGATGCCGCCATTCGAATCCCAGCCGCGGCTTAATATCACATCTTTTAGTGTTTCAATCATGTATAGCACGCCTTTCTTCTCACAAATTATGCGTCATAGTTTCAATATTTTTCCCCAAACGTTTCTATAAAAAAGCGTTCGATATGAGGTCCCATTCGTTTAATATCCTGTCGGTACTGCTGTATTTGATAGTTTAAATTATTGCGCTGTTCTACCGTTTCCGTCGGCATTTGGTCAACCTGCTGATAGAAGCGGTATCGGATACCGATTCTGCGCAAAAGGCGCGACTGTTTTGGTTCAATCAAAGACAGCTCCAGCTTTGATGCAAGTTCACGCGCCTGCATATCTTCCTGACGCTCTAAATATGCCACAAGCGTTCCATGGATTTCTAAACTGATTCCATAGCTCACCGCATAAAACATCAGCTGAATTTCTTCGGACAAACGGTCTAAAAGTTCCTCATAAGGAAGTTCTGTCTTCCCCGCCGCCTTTGTATAATACCACTTTTCCAAAATCGCCGGCAAAATTTCCTGCGCAATTTCCAGAAAATACGCAACACGTTCTGCAATACGCTGCAGTATGGGATAAATGACACCAAATCGGTCGCAAAGCGCGCGGGGCGAAGTGCCCTCTGCCCAGCTAAGCAGTGCTGCTAAGATATAAAATATCTGAAGCTCTTCCTCTTTTGCCTGTTGCATGGTTTTCAACCAAGGGGCATGGCGGCTTCTTGTACCCAGCCGGTTCTCAAAAAACGCATTCAGCTCTTCCCGTGATATGCGTTTTTTACTCGTATCAGGAATGTTGCTTAATGGTTGCCCCAGAAATTCCGATTGCAACATATTGTAAATCAGAGTTTCCTCCTCAATATGCTCTCCGCGAATCGAGAGATTCACCGCACGTCGCAGGAGTACATAATCATCTGTGGAAAGTACATAGCCGCGCATTCTTGCACCAAGCTGTGTTAGTGCATAGGTCGTTTCCTGCGGAACTTCCTGTTCGCTTCTTCTGCGCTTTTGAGCCTGCGTTGTTTCTCGTTTGACAATCAAATTTTCCTCAAGTAAAAATTGCAAGGATTCCCGGTAAATGCCATAGAGTACCTGCGCCGGACATCCGCCGGGGCGCGGAAGTTTGTCCGTAATTGCCTGCAATTTTTCTAAGGAAGTGCTCTCATCATCTGTAGAAATCAGGTTCAGCAAAAAGAACGGAACTCGCGTATTCTTCACGTCGTAAAAATGGCTGTAGAGCCGCTTTGGCTGCTCCGTTGTTTGCTCTAAATTGTCCCAATATTCCTTTTGTGTGATATATTCCGTTTTCTTCTTGTTTTTTACCTTGAGCAAGGCTTCATCGCGAATCAGGGGATAAATGTACCCCTCACCTTCTGCCGCGCTGCCATCGTCCGTTTTCTGCAGTCTCCCCGCACGGCCGACATAGTTTTTATATTCGTTCAATGTTAAAAAACGATGTATATTATTATCCCGTTTCATCAAGTCTGCCACAATCACGGCATCTACCGAGCTGTTTACGCCAAACGCCAACGTTTCCGTGCAGCAAACCACTTTCATTTCGCGACTTTCCAGAAGTCTTTCTTCAACATAAGACCGAAGTTCGTTCGGCATTCCGGCATTATGAAACCCGATTCCTGCCGCGAAGGCTTCATAGTGCTCTTCTTTCATAATACCGTAAACATCGTCCTCTTCCAAACCGCAATCCTCTAAAATCCGTTTTTTGCAATCGTCCTCCGGAACAGGCAAAATATCCTGAAGCAATCCATAGAGCAGCCTACAAAGCTCCTGCACTTCATCCCGCTTATTGATAAAAATTAAAACTTGTTTTCCCTGCTTAATATACCATCTGCAAAGCGTTTCAATCACGATGTTACGAATTGAAGACACACCCTTTGGCTTGATGCAGACTGTGCTTTTGCAGGGACCTCCCAATTTTTCGCATATCAAAGACTGATCCATTCTGCAGGGCGTAATAATCGGACAATCCACCTGCAGTTCATCGCAAGCCGCAGTTGTACCCGGGCTGTGTTCTTGCAGGTTCAGGTAAGCCTTTTCAGTAATGTAACGCGTTTTATGCAGCGGGTGATTTCCCTCCGGTACCGAAAGAAGATTATTTTCCCCGTAATGAACCGGGTACTCCGAAAGGCGCACAGGACGCTTCACGCCGCTGATTTTAATAAATTCATAGTTTCGGATATAGGCACCCCAATCGTAAAACGGCGTGCCAAGTGAAACCGTTCTCGGGCGTCCGCACCGGGATTTTAATTCTTTCGCCCAGGCGAATAAAAAGTCCAGCTTGCTGCCACGGTCATCGTTGTTGATAAGACCAATCTCGTCAAGCACCAAAAAGTCGTACTGTCTTAAGAAAGCGTCTTGTTTTGAAGCATATCGATACGCTTTTTCCGTAATAACCACAGCAATGTCAAGATTTGCCTTCTGCACATCTGCATCAAACTGGCGGAATTCGCCCGTTGATTGCACAATGTCGAGTTCCTCGTCCTTAAAATATTCCCGAATCTCGCGCATTTTCTGTGATGCCAAGGCTCTGTACGGCACAACAAACAACATTTTCGGAAATTTTTTGTTTTCTTCTTTCGCTTTTTGCAGCGCTAAGTCATACATTAAAATGGGAATTAATGTTTTTCCTGATGAGGTTTCTCCCTGCACAAACACATCCCGGTCGGAATCTAAGACCCCCGGGGTAGAAAATGTCAAGTCCTGCAGTTTTGTCAGATGATGAAACCCTTTTCTTTTCGCCAGAGACAAAATTTCTTCATAGGCAGCGGTCATGTGTCACCTCGTATCTCGACAAACACTGTTTATCGGTTCTTACCTAGTATTATACACAAAACGACTCTGTTCGTCAACAAGAAATGATGACCCACCCATTCTAGCGTAAAAAAACAGACAATGATTGATATTTTTATCGTTTTTTGCTT
>JAZNIA010000075.1:0-2622 GCA_045577195.1 Congzhengia sp. | reverse complement strand
GCCAATAAAGTGTCCTTCGTGTGCTGCAGCGGAAATACCAACAACGTTTGCTGAAGCACCAATGGGCGTTGCACTGCCGCCAATATCGGTACCCATAGACAGTGTCCATGCGAGTGTTGCAAGCGGCACCCCGGAGGAAACTTCTAAAGCCTTGATAACCGGAATCATCGTTGCTGCAAATGGAATGTTGTCAACAAATGCGCTTGCAATTGCAGAAATCCAGATAATAATTGCAACGAGCAGAAGCTGATTGTTACCGCTAATTGCAGATATAAAGTTTGCAATCAATTCCAAAATCTTTGTTTGTTCTAAACCGCCAACGACGATAAACAAGCCAATAAAGAAGAGAAGTGTTTTGTAATCAACTTTTTTCAGTAGCGCGATGCTCTTTTTCCCTGCGCTAATTAAGGTTGCAATCGTTACAAAAACACCGATTGTTGCAACAGTGAGTCCAGTTTGCGAATGTGTAACCAAAAGTACAACCGCTGCAAGAAAAATAAGTGTGCTGATTATAAAGTCACTCTTATGCTTAATTGCAGAAGCGGGGGTGGGGTAGTTTGCCGGATCACGCGGTGCCTCATTTTTCTTTAACTCCTTGCGGAAGCATAAATAAAAATACAAAATCACAAACACGATAGAAACAAGGACGATAACACCTGTATTGGAAATGAAGTCAAAGAAATTATATCCCAATGAAGTGCCTATGATAATATTTGGGGGATCGCCACACATGGTAGCAGAGCCGCCAAGGTTTGCACAAAAGATTTCTGAAATAATCAGCGGTATCGGGTTAAACTTTAAAAGCTTTGCAAGCTCTAAGGTAACCGATGCTAAAAAGAGAATTACGGTAATACTGTCGATAAACATCGCAAGACCTGCCGACATGATCATAAAGGTGATTAAAATCGGAATGGTTTTATATTTTACCAGTTTTGCGATGCCCAGACAAAGCCATCTGAAAAATCCGGATTCACCCATGCCTTCTACCATAACCATCATACCTGTGATGAATACAATGGTAGACCAGTTAATGCCCGCGGAGCTTTCGTGCGCTTCGCCTGCCTGGTACCAGAAGTCACTTCTGAAAAAGCAACCTAAATTTAATGTTTCAGTGATTGCCGTGAAGCTATGTAAGCACAAACCGAATACAACAACCAACATTAAGGCGCCGCAAATCAGCGTTGTGATATGACGCTCGACTTTTTCGGTTACGATTAACAAGAACATGGCAATGAAAATAATAACTGCCAACACCTGGGCTGCTATCATTTTAAATCATCTCCTTATATGAATTCAAAACATATTCATTATAGCAGACCCCATGGATAAAGTCAATTGATTTTCGCATTATTTATCAAGTCTGTTACGTCTTTCTCCGTCTATAAATGAAGCAATATTTTCTGCAATTTCGTTGATACAGCGCACTCTTGCTTCATATGCACCCCAAGCCATATGTGGCGTAAGACAAACGTTTTGCAGTCCTAAAAGCTTGTTGAAGGGATGGTTTTCCCCAAATGGCTCAACCGAGTAAACGTCAACTCCCAATCCGCCGATTTTGCCTGCCAAAACTGCTTCAGCCAGCGCGTTTTCATCCGTTACCGCACCGCGCGCAACGTTAATGAGAATTGCGTCCTTTTTCATGCTTTCAATTAATTCTTTGCTGATGATACCATGGGTTTCGTTAGAAAGAGGAAGATGTATGGATATAATATCTGCGTTTTTACATATATAAGAGAGGTCACAACATGCAAAATCTCGGTCAGGCGTTCTTTTAAATCCAATCACACGACATCCTATTGCGTTTGCAACGGAAGCGACCTGTTTTCCAATGTTGCCCATACCGACAATGCCCCAAACTTTACCGCGTAGTTCGTGATATACCGGTGTCAAGCAGTTCGCAATCCCGCTTTTTGTATAACTTCCGTCATTTACAAATCCGGTAAATGACGTTAAGTTCGTTGAAAGGGATAGCGCCATGGCAAGCGTCACCTGTGCGACGCTATCGGTAGAATATCCAACGACGTTGCACACGCCGATTCCACGCTTCTGACAATAAGAAAGATCTACATTATCGTATCCGGTTGCAGCAATACAAATCAGCTTTAGATTATGCGCACCGGATAAATTATGCTCGTTTAATTTCACTTTGTTTATGATGACAACATCGCTATCGGCAATATGTGCAGTGACATCGTTTTCGGATGTAGATTGAAATACAACCACCTCTCCAAACTGTTTAAAAATGTCATACGTTATGTCTTGCCCCAAAGTGCTTGCGTCTAAAATAGATATTTTCACCAAAAATCCCTCCTAAATCAATTGTTGCTCGTTGATAAAGAGTTTAAATTCGAGTCCTAATGCGTTTGCTGCTTTTCTGCATAGATTCATGCGTTCCATAAAAATCTCAAAATAATCCATGACAGAACCAAAATGGTTGTCCAAATAGAGTTTGAGCTTAATAATGGTTTTCTCTTCATTAATTTTTACAACAGATTTTTTTACAGAATAATTCACGCGGTCATGAATATCAAACGAAGTAAAATCCTGATTTCTGACGCGGCTACGACGTACATCTGTTTTGTCGCCGAGAATCAAAGCTGCAGCAATGGGGTTTACAGCAAC
>JAZNIA010000074.1:0-2802 GCA_045577195.1 Congzhengia sp. | reverse complement strand
CTACTCCGCTCCCGGTCACTATGACTGCGAGCCCACCCGTCTGCATGACCTTTCCGGCGGCGGCGCCAACGACGTCGAAGGCGGCAAGATGATCATGGGTATCACCTACTTCCAGCCCGGCGGCTACACCGATTTCGGTGCTAACCCCCTGGAGTCCATCTACTACATCCTTGAGGGCCAGATGACCCTGAAGACCGAAGAGGAAGAGACCGTTCTCTACGCCGGCGACTCCTTCCGTTGCGTCGGTGGTGTTGTGAAGTCCGTTACCAACAACGGCGATTCCGTCACCAAGATGCTGGTCTGCCTGCTGCCTCCCCAGGGCTGATCCGTCCTGAGGCATAAATGAAAATACCCGCTGCGGCGGATACAATGAGCGCTGGGACACTGTTCCCGGCGCTTATTGCATTATAGAGCACCTTTGAAAGAGCGCCTGCAAGGGCAGCAACAACAATGATTTTACCGATTTCTTTCCATGGCAAAGTGATTTCAGCCTTTTTTCGCAGTCTGATAATGCTGAGGACAAAGTTAAAGCTTTCCGTAAAGCAGATGACGAAGATATACGCCGGGATACCCCATTCCGGAAGCATCAACCAGACCATCAGAGCAGAAAGCGCTGCGTCGGCGATGTTTACATACATGCAGAACATCATCTCACCAAGACCTTTGAGACAGCCGTCTGTTAGCATATCCAGATACATCACCGGCACAATGAGGGCGAACAGTTGTATGTACCTGCCGGCCTCTGTTGAATCATAGAGGACATTGCCGAGTATGTCGCCGAGGAAAAGAAACAATGAAGCGGTAATGGCAGCGAATGAAAGCCCGCGCATGAGTATATCCTCGGTTGTGTTTCGTATACCTTTTAACTGACCCTGCACCTGTTTTTCGGTCAGCTTCGGGACAATGAGCTCGGCAACCGCAAGCATGACGCAGGACGGAAAAAGAACCGCCGGCAGAGACATGCCCTGTATGGCGCCGTAACTTGCAAGAGCCGCATCCGTATTCAGACCTGATGCACGCAGCCCGATGGGAACGAGAAGGTGCTGCAGTGTGGAAAAACCGCTTCTGGCATAGGCCGCTGCGGCAAGGGGGAGGGCAATTGTGAGCATCCTTCCTGTCATGGAAGAAAGGGAGACGGTGCTGTCTGCGCGGCGAATGCCGTGTTTTGTGCGGTCTGTCATATAAACGATTGCCATCATCAGTGCTTCGATGGCGCAGCCGATCAATTGTCCTGCTGTGATTGCAAGACAGGAAAACTCAAGGTTTTCTGCAGGACCAAGTATCAGCAATAAAGCGGTTGCCCCGATGGTGACGAACTGCTGTATAACGGCAACAGAAACGCTTTTCCAAACACGCCCAACAGCTGTAAAATAACCGTGCATTACCGCGTCAATACCGGTCAGCGGCATTTCAAGGGCTATCAGCATCAGCGGGCGCACTGTTCGGGCATCCCCCAACCATAAAAACCCGAGCGGTTCGGCAGAAATCATGAGAACAAGTCCTGCTGCAAGACCAAAAAACAACCCGTACAGCATGCATGACGCTAGCGCCTGCGCAGCGCCGGAGAGGCGCTTAAGACCCAGTTCTTCTGAAACAAGACGCGTTGTAGTGTACCGTATTCCGGACACAGCGACGGTTGCTGCCAGAGTGCTAACACTTACAACCAGCTGGAAAAGTCCGATGCCGGCTTCGCCTATGCGCCCAACGAGCCAGATCTGCCACACCATACCAACAAACCGCATTGCAAGTCCGGATACGGTAAGCAAAGCTGTGTTCACAGCCAGATTTTTATCCTACAAAACCCGAATACCTCCCGGAACAGAATGCGTCTGTCTTGCGAAATGCCGTCAGACCGGATATAATATATGGGAAAAAGAGCCTGTATATGTTGAGGTGAGCTTATGAATAAATTATCCTCTCTGCTTAAACTGAAGCCCATGCCCTATGTTTCTGCCGTAATCGTTGCCGGAGGCGCCGGTGTCCGGTTCGGTGGCGACAAAATGCTGGCCGAACTGTGCGGCGAGCCTGTTATTCTTCGAACTCTGCAGGCATTTGAGGAGTCCGACTTTATACAGGAGATTGTACTTGTTGCTCGGGAAAATTCAGTGCTGACCATGCGTGAGATGTGTATGGTTTACAGCCTGAAAAAGGTGACAAATATTGTCCCGGGCGGATATACCCGTGCCCAGTCCTGTTATGCAGGTGTTAAGGCTGTCTCTACGAAAACGGAGCTTATTGCCATCCATGACGGCGCAAGACCCCTTGTGACCGAAAAAGTCATCAGCGACGCGCTCTGGCAGGCATACCGCCACGGAGCGGCAGTTCCTGCTGTTCCGGTCAGAGATACCATCAAAAAAGCGAAGAATCAGATTGTCTTTGATACGCCGGAGCGCTCCGAACTTTATGCTGTGCAGACACCGCAGTGTTTCCATGCCGAGCTCATCCGAGCAGCTCTCGCCGATGCGCTCAAATCCGCACCTTACATCACCGATGACTGCATGGCGATAGAACGCATCGGCGGAAAGATCTACCTTACCGAAGGCAGCGAAGAGAACATAAAGATCACAACACCTCTCGATATCGCTTTGGCTGAGGTCATACTGAAGAGGAGGGAGGAACCATGAGGATCGGTCACGGATATGATGTCCACCGTCTTGTTGAGGGGCGAAAGCTGATTCTCGGTGGTGTTGAGATTCCTTTCGAGAAAGGACTTGATGGTCACTCTGATGCAGATGTTCTCATTCACGCGCTGGCAGATGCCATTCTTGGCGCCGCAGCTCTGGGAGACATCGGACATCTCTT
>JAZNIA010000073.1:0-10555 GCA_045577195.1 Congzhengia sp. | reverse complement strand
CTTGTAATCATATTGATACCGTCTTTTCCTTTAATATCATACACGAGACGTACTATATCAGGATGAACATGAACAAAGTCACAGATCAGCTCGCATTTTGCGTCGCAAATCAAAAATGCACCTGCAGTCCCAGGGTCACGGTGATTAACCGGTCGCATTGCGTTGAACAAGTGCGTACACTGTTTTGCGCCTAATTCGATTGCATGTTTTACGGTTTCATAATCTGCATCGGTGTGCCCAACAGAAACGGTTACACCCTTTTTACATGCCGCTAAAATCACATCGTCTGCGCCCGGAAGTTCCGGTGCCATAGTGATAATCTTTAAATAACCTCCTGCCACGTCCATCATTTCGGTAAATTCATCTATTTCGGGATGTCGGATATTCTCCGGCAGATGCGCACCTTTGTATTTTTCTGCAAAAAAAGGTCCCTCCGCATGAATGCCGCGGATTGCCGCGCAATTCTCTTTTGTGTTCTCGCAGCATGCACGAAGCTGTGTAATAGAAAAAATCAGTTTTTGGCGTGGCGCAGCTGAAAGAGCGGGAACCAGTGATGTGGTTCCGTTTTTCGCTTCAAAAGAGGCAATTTTTTCATGGGTATCCGCGTCAAAATCAATAAAGGTTTTTCCCATCGCACCATGCATGTGAACGTCAACAAATCCGGGAATCACATAACAATCTTTCGCGTCTATCGTCTCAGCAACCTCGTTAACTGCACCGATTTTCTCAATTTTTCCTTTGACAGTTAAAACATCGGTTTGTTCAAAAACAAAGCGATCGTTTAAAACCATTCCACCCTTAATATGTATTGACATGGCAAGCCTCCTATAAAAAAGATTTTTTATCACCGTTTTAGGCGTTTGAAACAATGTCGCGTCCGAACAATTTCACAAGCTCCCTAATGCTTTCTTATTCTTCCTGCAGACCTTCCCATTCTGCATAAAGCGCAAGGAGTTTTTCGTCGTTTTCCGTCTGTTTCTCCGCAATTTCAGCACATTTTATATAATCCGTTGCCGTTTCAGGCGCTAAAAGATTATTTTTGAGCTTCTCTGCAATCGCTTCTCGCTCCTCGATTTCCTGCTCTACACGGGCAAGGCGTGTTTTTTTCTTTCTAAGCTCTGATTCTAATTTTTTTTGCCGCAGATAGTCTTCTTTTCCTTCGGATTTCGGTTTTTCCGCGCAAGTTATTTCAGCATTGTCTTGCGTAAACTTTCGTTTTTCCAGATAGTAATCATAGTCACCGCAGTAATCTGTAACTGTTCCGCTTTCCATATGCAGAATGCGAGTCGCCAGCTTATTGATAAAATACCGGTCGTGGGAAATAGCAAAAATCGTACCCTCATAATCCATGAGTGCCTCCTCCAGCATTTCACGTGACTTGATATCTAGATGATTGGTCGGTTCGTCCAAAAGCAAAAAGTTTGCTTTTTTGAGCATAAGTTCTAAAAGCATCACTCTCGCCCGCTCACCGCCGGATAACTCCTCAATAGTTTTAAATACATCATCTGCACAAAACAAAAATCCTGCCAAAGCATTTCTGATTTCTGTGTTTGTCAGATACGGAAATTCATCTGCCACTTCATCAAACAATGTTTTTTCACGGCTTAAGGATGCCTGAATCTGGTCAAAATAGCCGATATCTACATTCGCGCCAATGGTAACAACGCCGCTGTCAGGCTCAATATCGCCCGTTAAAACTTTAAAAAGCGTGGTTTTTCCGCAGCCATTTGCACCAAGCAGAAAGGTGCGTTCCTTTCTTCGCAACAAAAAAGAAAGATTAGAGAATAAGCAGTTTTCCCCATAACGTTTCGAAAGATTTTTCACCTCTGCCACATCATTCCCGCCGTTTTTCGTAATATCAAACCGCGGTTTGATATTCTCGAGTTCATCAAGGGGAACAACCAAGTCCGATTTTAAGCGATCCACCTGCTTTTGCTTGCTTTCCGCTGTTTTAATGTTTCGCTCTCGGTTCCAACGTTTTTGTTGCTCAATAATGCCTTCAATGCGCTTGATTTCCTGCATGGTATTTTCATATTTACGCGCAATATATTTTTCATTTTCCTGTTTTTGTTTCAAATACACAGAGTAATTGCTGTTATAGCAGGTAATTCGTCCATGCTCCAATTCAAAGGTTTTGTTGGTTACCTTGTCAAGAAAATATCTGTCATGGGATATGACGATAAACGCACCCTTATAGGTTTGCAAAAACCCTTCCAGCCATTCAACAGACTTTATGTCTAAATGGTTGGTCGGTTCATCCAAAAGCAAAAGATTTGCCTCGCCTAATAAAAGTTTACAAAGAGAAACACGTGTTTTTTGTCCGCCACTTAGTGTAGAAAACGGTTTTTTTAGATCCTCTTCTGAAAAACCCATGCCAAGAAGCGCCGCTTTTGCAATATTTTTATAGGTGTATCCTCCCAACGCAGCATATTGCTCCGTCAGTGTAGATAAACGATCTGCAATTTCTGTGCTGTTTCCAATTTCTGCTTCCATCGCACCAGTTAATTCTGTGATAAGCTTCTCCAACTCGCGGATTTGGGCAAAAACTGTCATTAACTCCTCATAAACCGATAAATCGGAATCAATTCCAATATGCTGCTCTAAATATCCAAAGGAGGTTTGTTTTGTTGTAAAAATATCGCCGCCATCATGAGAATCACCGGAAAGCAGCATTTTAAAGAGCGTTGTCTTACCGGTACCATTTGCTCCGATTAAACCAATTTTGTCATGGTCTTCTACAGAAAAGGACACATTTTCAAACAAACAGCGTTCTCCAAAAAATTTATTTAATTTTGATACGCTCAGCAAATTCATGTTAAACCTCTATTGTTTCGACTCCGTCAACCGCTGCCTGAACCAAAGCATCAAAATCCAACGCCTGTTCGGATTTTAGAATATTTTCAAGTTTCGGTTTTGTCAGAGGATGACGCGGTGTGAAAATCGTACAACAATCCTCATACGGAAGTACAGATGTTTCAAAGGTATCAATCCTTCTTGCAATCTCAACAATTTCCTCTTTGTCCATACCAATTACCGGCCGGAACACGGGCATATCTACCGCATCGTTTGTTACATAAAGCGCCTCAACAGTTTGGCTTGCAACCTGACCAATGCTCTCGCCTGTTACCAATGCCTTTGCGTTGTTTTTTTCAGCAACCTTTTCTGCAATCGCCATCATGAACCTGCGCATAATCAGCGTCAGCTGCTCAGGCGGACACTTCTCCTTAATTTCAAGCTGAATATCAGTAAAAGGTACAATGTGTACCTTCATGCCACCGGTGTATGCCGACACAATTTTTGCAAGCTTTAACACCTTATCCTTTGCACGCTGGCTGGTGTAAGGGTGTGAAAAGAAGTGAACCGCCTCAAGAGCAACACCGCGCTTTGCTACCATATAGCCTGCAACAGGGCTATCAATTCCGCCGGAGAGGAGTAACATTGCCTTTGAGTTTGACCCAACGGGCATCCCACCCAAGCCTTTGATACGATTACAGTACACATAGATATTGGTTTCACGTACTTCTGCCGTTACCAGCTTTTCAGGGTTGTGCACGTCGCAGGTTAGGTGCGGATAGCACTCGTTTAAATAACCGCCAAGTTCAATACAAATTTCAGGCGATTTCATCGGGTATTTTTTATCGGCACGTTTCGCCTCGACCTTAAAGGTTTTCGCAGAAGAAAGCTCTTCTTTGAGCGCCTCTTTTGCTTCTTGCTTTAGAGTTTCAAAATCTTTTGACAAAACGTATGCCCGGATAATTGCCACAATGCCGAACACCTTAGTCAGTCGTTCGATTGCCTCGTCCAGATCGCTTGCGTCTTCCACATCTACATAGATTGTTGCCTGTGCGCGCCAAACTGTTGCAGAAATGGGTTTTAGAGAATTTTTGATGTTGCGGATCAGTAAATCCTCAAATGTATGTCGGTTTAATCCTTTTAATATAATTTCACCGTATTTTACCAAAATAATCTGTTTCAATGTTTTACCTCCATGCCTTTGTAGCATTTAGCTGAATAGAATCCGTATTTTCGCAAACAAAAAACAGTCTTTCGCTGGTTTTCGTTGCATTCTCTTCCGAGAATCCGTCAAAAATCTTTTTCACTGTAAACCCATTCTTTTCAAGGGATTTACAGATTTCATCTTTTGTGTAGCACCGCTCCGTATGTGTTTCATCAAATCGCTCATACCGTTCACCGTGCTTTACAAAAAAAGTCAGATAAAAATCACAGAGACGTTCTTCCGGAATATAGCAGTTCTCCCATGTATAATAAATATCATCGTTATCAAATGTAAAAATTTGATCTGCCAAAACATAATTGAACTTATATTCAGAGTTAATGTCAAAAAATAATAGTCCGTTTGGTTCGAGATAGTTATTACAAAGATGCAGAACACGGTCTAGCGCGCCATCCTCCGTCAGATAGTTAAAGCTATCAAGACAGCAACAAATGGCGCCCACTGTACCATACAGTTCCAGCTCCTCCATCGTTTGGTTTAAAAACAAGGTGTCCGGATTTTTATTTTGCGCAATAAAAAGCATTTCCGTTGACGCGTCCGCACCAATCATATCATACCCCTTATCCCGCAAAAGCTTTGTCAGGCTACCCGTTCCGCAGGCAAGGTCTAACACAAGCTTATTTTTTACACCGTGTGCTTTAATTTCTTTGTCTATTAAGTTTGCAATTTTACCGTAGGGCACGTCTTCCATGAGTGTGTCGTACACCTGCGCAAATTTACCATATGCATTCATATTACTTATCCTTTTTTATTTTCTCCCAATATGCTGAAATGGCAGCCTCATTTTTGTTTTCACCGGATTCATAATAGATTCTTCCCTTGAGTGTTTCGGGGAGATATTCCTGCTTTACATAATGGTTTGGGTAGCTATGGGGATACAGATACTCCGTTCCATGTCCTAGTTTTTGTGCGCCACCGTAGTGCGCGTCTTTTAAATGAGCCGGCACTTCTCCGCCGTTTCCGTTTTCTAAATCTTGCATTGCTGCGTCAATTGCACAAATAGCAGAGTTGGATTTTGGAGCAGTTGCCAAAACCAGTGCTGCCTCGGCAAGGGGAATTCTTGCTTCTGGCAAGCCGAGCTGAAGTGCACTGTCTACGCAGGATTTTACAATGCTGATTGCCTGCGGATATGCAAGACCAATATCTTCTGCAGCAATGACTAAAAGTCGTCTGCATGCCGATTGCAGGTCACCTGCCGCCAGTATTCTTGCCAGATAATGCACCGCTGCATCTGGGTCGCTGCCACGAATGGATTTTTGAAATCCGGACAAAACGTCATAATGGCTGTCTCCGTCTCTGTCGTGACGAAATGCTTTTTTCGCGGATGCCTGTTCAACGCTCTGAACTGTAATTTCGATTTCTCCATTCGGTGTATCCCCCGCCGAAAGAATACACATTTCCAGCGTATTCAATGCTTTTCGCACGTCTCCACCGCTCGTCTGTCCCACAGCATGAAATGCGCCATCCTCAAAAGAAATGGAAACACCCAGTTCCTTTTCTAGAATTTGAGTTCCTCGTTTTACCGCTTTCAACACATCTTCTGTTTCCAGAGGATAGAATTCAAAAACAGCAGAACGGCTTAAAATTGCATTATATACATAAAAATATGGATTTTCAGTTGTGCTGGCAATCAGCGTAACGGAACCATTTTCTATGACCTCTAAAAGCGATTGCTGTTGTTTCTTGTTAAAGTTTTGTATCTCGTCCAAGTACAAAAGAATTCCGTTTTCATTTCCCAGCATTCCAACGTCGCCAATAATCGCCTTAATGTCTACCACAGAAGCATTGGTGGCATTTAGCTTATAAAGTCGCTTATTAGACATTTTTGCCGCAATATTTGCCAGCGTTGTCTTTCCAACACCAGAAGGACCGTAAAATATCATATTGGTGATGTTACCGGAAGATATGAGCCGGTATAAAAGTTTTCCCGGTGCAACCAAATGAGATTGCCCCACAAAATCCTCTAGCCGTTCCGGTCTGATTCTGTCTGCCAACGGACTCGCCATCGAAGTCACCTCCTATAAACACCTAAAAAGGTCTGATTCACACGAATGTTTCACAGACCTTTTATCATTTTTTCTTATTTCTTTTTCGGTGCAATAACAACCTTGCGATTCGGTTCATCACCAATGCTGAAGGTATCAACATTCGGGTTGTTCTGCAGTGTTGCATGAATAATGCGACGCTCATTGGAATGCATGGGTTCTAGTGTAATTTTCTTATTATTTCTTGTAACAGAAGATGCCAGATTCTTTGCAAGCTTTACTAAAGTCTGCTCTCTCCTTGCACGATAGTTTTCTGTATCCAAGATAACTTTTGTGTACTCACCGTCTCCTTTGTTGACACAAAGGTTCACCAAATGTTCCAATGCATCCAGGGTATCTCCACGCTTACCAATAATAATGCCCATATTGTCACCGACTAAGTTGATGGACATGATTTTACCCTCTGTTTTGATTTCAAGTTGCACGCGAAGACCCATCGAAACAAATACTTCGTTTAAGAAGTCTCTTGCACGTGCTTCTAAATCAACAATATACGTTACCTTTACCAGGGCATCCTTTGCACCGATACCAAAAATACCTCTTGATCCTTCTTCTAAAATTTCAACATTTGCTTCATCTTTATGAATGCCCAATTCGATTAACGCAAGACGAACCGCCTCGTCAACCGTTTTGGCAGATTTTTCTACATATTTACTCATTGATAATCCCGTAGCCTTTCTTCCCGCATTTTCGATTTATCCGGCTATGTGCCGCGGGTCATACATAGCGCTAAACAAACTATTTCTTTTTCTTTTTCCGATTTCTGTAATGATTCTGCGCTTCATCATCTGCAGGAACTTCAACAGTAATAACCCTGTTCATGATAACCATCTGACCAATCTGGAACAAATTGGAGATAATCCAGTAAAGACCAAGACCTGCCGGAAGCGAAATTGCAAACCAGGTTGTCATCAAAGGGAAAATGACATTCATCATCTTCATGCTGGATGCAGCCTGACTATTTGCATTTGCCGGATTGTTCATCCCACTGATTTGGTTGGAAATCAAAGACACGAGATACGTTGTTCCGCCAGCAAGCAAAGGAATCAGAATATAAATCGGATTTAACGAAATAAAGGAAATGCTTGGCGTTACAGATAAATCCAATCCAAAGAAATTAAAGTTAATTACATCGTTTGCGAATTCTCCGAGCTTATCGAGGTTCTGCTCCATCTGTTTCGCCAGTTCAATCTGGTTCAGCGTTGAGAAATTTTCTACGGCTGCGCCGTTGATTTTCTCGTAAATTTCCATAATTTTATCGTTTCCGAGCATCATAACATAGCTAACCGGTTTGCGAATAATGTTATAAAGCGCAATCAGAATCGGAAACTGAATCAAGGTTGGAAGACAACCACCCATCGGACTTGCCCCAGCCTCCTGATAAAGCTTTAAGGTTTCCTGATTCAGCTTTTCTTTATCATACTTATATTTTTCCTGAAGCTTTAACAGTTTCGGCTGAAGTGCCTGCGTTTTTTTCATAGAACGCTGCTGTTTGAGTGTCAGCGGAAACATAGCAAGTTTCACAATTAAGGTAAACAGAATAATAGTAAAACCATAATTGTTTACAATAAAGTAAATAAATTTAAACAAGTATCCCAGCGGGACATTGATAATATCAAAAACTGAATTCAAGATTGTCCTCCTTTGCGCACAGCGTGCGTTTGATCATCTTCCTCTTTTTCCACGGGGTCGTACCCTCCCTTACCAAAGGGATTGCATCTTAAAATACGCCACAATGCCAAAAAAACGCCGCGTATTGCACCTTTTTTCTCAATTGCCTCAATCGCGTATGCAGAACACGTCGGATAAAAGCGGCAACAGGGCTTTTTATGGGGCGAAATATATTTTTGATACAAGCGGATCAAAAAAATCAATGCATGTTTCATACAGTTTCATTCTGTCTTTCGCGGTTATAGAACAAGCCTGCACGGAAAAATAGCTTCTCAAAAATTTTTGCAGTTTCCTCATAGGTATCAACCTCAAGACTCCCCTCACGGGCAGCCATCACAATGTCATAACCCAAATGGAGCTTGTCCTCCGAAAGACGGTAACATTCTCTCATCAATCGCCGCAAACGGTTTCGTTTTGTGGCTTTCGCAAGTTTTTTGCCCGTTTTAAAGCCGAGACGGTTCACGTCTCTCCCGTTGGGCAAGTAATACAGGGTGAAATATTTGTGGTATGCACGTTTTCCGTTTCTGTAAACTTTTAAAAATTGTTCATTTCTGTTTAAGCTGATTGTATGTTTCATATTTTCCGACCTATGAAGAAAAGTCGCTGAAGAAATGCCCTCAGCGACCAAATGTTCATAAATTCAGGGTTATGCAGATAAAACCTTTCTGCCCTTCAGTCTTCTTCTGGCTAAAACCTTTCTGCCTGAACGAGTACTCATTCTGTTTCTGAAGCCATGATCTTTTTTTCTTTTACGCCGATTCGGCTGATATGTTCTGAGCAAGTGCCACACCTCCTGTTATTAACTGTCATAGCACACCACAATTCTTCGTGTATCCTTAAATATTATACCTAATATCTTGCATTCTGTCAATAGTTTTTTCGCAAAATACCAAAGAATTTCTTTTTTTTATTCTTTTACCAAAAAGTTTGCAATTTTAACGCAGTTATCATAGTATTTTTGCAATTTTTCATCATCCTGCTTCAGATTCATCCGGACCGCAACGTACATATCTCTTGCATCAATACCCAATTCCTTCATCATCGCGCTTTTTTCTAGGTTCACCGCATAAAATCCGCCCTTCGTTTCAATCAGTCTTTCCGGCAAAACTAATTCGGTGCACCAATCCTCAAAGGGTACAAACGCACCTTCTGTGACACCGGCGTTCATGGTTTTTTCCAAAAGAGCCGCATCAAATATATACAGTATTCCCTGCTCTGCAGCAAGCGTTGTAAGCCATTTGTTTTCCAGCGCCATAGCCTGGCTTCCGTCCTGCAATGCTTCCGACGTAAAATTAAGCTGTGAAAAAGACACGTTTTGTTCTCCATCACCATCTATATCGTCTGACGCTTCACGAGCTTTATCGGCAATCCGATCTGCTGTTTCCTGCGCAAATATACTTCTGCCAATATAATGAATCGTAGCATCGTATTGCACTGTATTTGCCATTTCCACAATTGTAACAACCGCAAGCAAAATAATTGCCAGCGCAACAAAAAAATGAGTTTTATAGTAATGCCAGATATAACCACACCATTCCTTGGTGAAGCGCTTTGGCTTTTCAAACACCTCTGCCATATGTTCACTTCCTTATTATGATACTCAAATTATAAAGCAACTGTATTCAAAAGTCAACATTTCTCATCCTTCGTTTACAAATATTTTAAAACATTGACTTTTTTTTGTTTTTGTGCTAAAATTTCTACCAGTGAGTTCGAAACCTTCCTCACTTAAAACAAAACTAAAGGAGAATTTCATATGGCATCAAAAAAAGTAAAACTCACTTCTCACGCATCCCTAATTGCGGCATTATACGTTGTTTTAACCTACATTTCATCTATGTTCGGTTTGGCAAGCGGCGCAATTCAGGTTCGAATTTCCGAGTGTCTAACCGTGCTTCCGGTATTTACTCCGGCAGCAATCCCGGGGCTTGTCATCGGATGCTTTTTGTCCAACATTTTGTCCGGTAGCGTCATATGGGACGTTATATTCGGAAGTTTAGCAACCCTTTTAGGGGCAATCGGAACGTATGCATTCAAAAAACATAAGGCGCTTGCTCTCCTACCGCCGATTCTTTCAAATACGTTGATTGTACCTTTCGTGCTGCAATATGCATACGGCGCACCTGGTTCAATTGGTTATTTTATGCTTACAGTTGGGATAGGAGAAGTAATTTCCTGCGGAATTTTAGGTATATTTTTAATGATTGGATTAAAGAAAAATCGAATAGAATGGTAAATTATAAGGACTGTGGCATTTTGCCACAGTCCTCATTTTATCATGATATTTTTAGAGAAGTTCTGCTAAGTCTAAAATCAATCTCTGTGTTTTTTCCCAGCCAAGACAGGGGTCAGTAATGGATTTTCCGTAAACATGTTCGCCAATTTTCTGCGCGCCGTCTTCAATGTAGCTTTCAATCATGAGACCTTTGACCATACTGTTCACCTTGCTGTCATGACGCATGCTGTGCAAAATTTCTTTTGCAATCCGCACCTGCTCAAGATGGTGTTTGCCCGAATTTGCATGGTTTGTATCTACAATAATTGCAGGGTTTGAAAGTCCCGACGTTTCATAAACTTCGCAAAGATGCACCAAATCCTCAAAATGATAGTTGGGCATGGACTGACCATGTTTATTCACATAACCGCGCAAAATCGCATGTGCAAAGGGGTTTCCGTGGGTTCTTGCTTCCCAGCCGCGATAAATGAACGAATGTTTATGCTGCGCTGCCGTAATGGAGTTCATCATAACGGAAATGTCACCGCTGGTTGGATTTTTCATACCAACAGGGATTTTGATTCCGCTGGCAGTCAGACGGTGCTGCTG